>JBLHJZ010000265.1:0-6774 GCA_047619515.1 Saprospiraceae bacterium
TTTTTTAGATATCTAAATTTTATAAAACCTAATTTTAAAAAAGCAAAACCTATTGTTTCTCTTATAGCGATTTTACTTTTGTTATTACCTGTCAGGTATTCTATCGAAAGGATAAAGCCATTCTCGTCCAGAGAAAGAAGCCCACAATGGGTTGCTGACCTTAAAGCATTAAATAAGATTTTTGAAGGAGAAGAAAAAGTGGTTGTTTTTAATTTAGAGAAACCGATAGCGGCTATGTTTTATTGTGATAATGTCATTGCCTATAGTGTTATGCCAGATGAAGAAATGCTGACAATGGTTTTTGAAAAAGGATATAGTTCTTATGTGATAAAAGAAACTGGAGAGGTAGCGTTGTTGAAAAAGGCAACTGGAAAATAAAGGAATAACTTTTAAATATCCTTCTCTTTCTTCGGCTTCTTATTAGTCCGTTCCTCCGTTTTCCCGTCCTCATCACTCCCGCCCGGATTAAAAACCATATCGGTACTTGAATAAGAACCACCAAAAGCATTGGCGAGATTTACAACTTGTTGTATCGCATCGATGAATTGATCGATTTGTAATACTTTGAGTGGATGTGCGTATACTAAAACAACCAAATTTTCATACAGGCAATATAGCCCTCATTCCTCACTTTTCGCCCTTCACTTCTGATTTTTCAGCCATTCCAAAATCTCCCCGGTCTTTTTCGTAGCCATACTTTCCGGTAAGTCAATTCGCTTTTTACCAAACATATCAATGACTACTTTTTTCTGCTTACCGGGATCAGTGCTATCGTTGAATATAATGAATCGGTTATTCTGGACATTTTTAGCAATAGTAGTATTCACTTTCAAGGGTTGTGGGAACATCCTTTCCAGCTTGAAAAAATTACCTCCGGCGTCTATATCAGTTATGGGAAGGATCGCCTGAGAAAAGCCATTGCCCGTATCAAGGATAAACAGGTTATTATATTCTTCGGTTTTAGGAATCAAATATTCTGCTACCGGGAGTATAGGCTTAGGCTTACTGGGATCAGTGATGTCAAAAGCGAAATTCCCATAGTCGACAGAACGGCCTAATAAATAATGTCCCCAGATCGTCAAACCTTTTACCATCCCGGATTGTGCATCTGCTGCTGCTTTGTTTGTGAGGAATTGAGGTTCGACCGGCCCGATGAGTTGTTTGTTTTTTACATCAAAATAATAAGTACTGCTAAAACCCTGTATAGCCACGATTTGATTTGCGGATTCATAGGTTTGTGGTACCAGATAATAAGGAAAATCAGCACTTCGGTTGATGGGTAATGTTTTCTCCAGGATGGTGGAGCAATCCGTTGTATTCACAACCCGCAGTATCCGATGGCTGTCACCCAGGTCTTCATCTTTGGTAGCTGCTGTAGCTATGATGGACATTTGCTGGGCAACATCTTTTGCCACAAAAACATTTTTATCAAAATGTGTATCCGTTATCTCGCAATCTTTTTGCATCGCAACTATGGTTTCACCGGCAACTGCTGCTGAATCTCCGCTGTTTCCGTTTGTATTGGTATTTCCCATACGGTCATTGCCGGAAGAAGGGCTGGTGATTCCAGTATCAGGAGAAGTAGTATTTGAGCTATTATTTACAGCCGGATCTTCGCAGGAGATCAAGAAAGAAAGAGCCAGTAAAAAGATAATGCTATTTAAAGTATTCATGATCAATTTTTTTCCGCAAGGTACAGAAAGAGAGGGAGAATTGCTTTAATTGGCGGTGGTTTGTTATCGCAATCGCAAGAAAACTTTAGCTTGTAAAAAGGTGATCGCTTCGCATGTGATGTGGTAATCGGCTACGCCTTGTGGTTTTACTTCGGAGCGACCTCACATAGCGAAACTGATCACAAGCGAAGCGATCACCAGCCTGTAATTCAAGGAGTTGAGGCCAATCTTGTGTGGTTTGTGTTTTTGACTTGCTTTAGAGCATGGTGGGGATTTATATAAAAACAAAAGTTAAAACTTTCTTAAAATACGAAATAATTCGTAGATGTATTTTGATTTACGAAAAGATTCGTATATCATTGCAGTACGAAATAATTCGTAGAATGAAATTTTGCTAAAATGAAGAATAGTCAAAAGATAAAACCTACAGAAGGTGAACTGGCAGTACTGCAGATTCTTTGGGAGAATGGGCCTTCGCCGGTTCGTTTTGTCAATGAAAAATTGAATGAAATCAGGGAAGTAGGCTATACGACTACCTTGAAAATCATGCAGATCATGGCGGACAAAGGATTGGTGAAAAGGAATACAGAAAGCCGTACACATATCTATGAGGCATTTATCAATGAAGAAACGACCCAGAAGCAATTGCTACAAAAATTTGTGGATTCTACTTTTAGAGGGGCTGCGATGAAAATGGTCATGCAAGCCTTGGGTAATCATGAGGCTTCGGATCAGGAGTTGGAAGATATAAAGGCACTAATAGAAAAAATTGAGAATAAGGGATAAGGAGGAAGGAAGCAGCCAAGGAGCCAGGTTGCCAAGCCGAAGCATCTTAATCCTTTAACCTCTGACCCCTTAACCACGCTAAAAAAGCAATAAATTATGGATGTCATACAACACTTTATTTCTGAAGAATTAATCTATGCACTAGGCTGGACGGTAATGCATTCGCTCTGGCAGGGTTTTTTGATCGCGATTGTAATGGCGTTTATATTGCAGGTGTTGAGAAAGAAATCAGCCAGGGTTCGATATGAAGTAGCGACATTTTCCCTGTTCCTTGTATTAGCGAGCGCCCTTTGTACTTTCATTTGGCATTTCGAGTCTGCCGGTGAAGATATGGTGCAGCCGCTGACGATCATAAATCAGGTATCACCTGTAAGTCAGGTAACTGATGCGACCGTTTTACAGGGATTTTCAGAGTCTTGCATAGATTATTTTAATACCCATTTACCGATGATCGTGCTGATTTGGTTACTCGGCGCAGGATTTTTTATCCTTAGATTATTTGGTGGCCTGGCTTATGTCCAACGATTGAAATATCACCAATCAGCTTTATTGCCATCCTATTGGCAAGCCAAAGTACAAGCTTTAGGTGCTAAAATTCCGCTAAGGAAAACAGTACAAATTTTAGAATCTGCTGCGGTCAAAGTACCCATGGTAATTGGGTATTTCAAACCTTTTATCCTTCTACCAATCGGAGCGATTAATCAGTTGGGTGAAAAAGAAATTGAGGCCATTATTGCCCATGAATTGGCTCATGTTTTTAGGAATGACTTTTTGCTAAATATATTTTTATCCTTCATCGAAGTCTTCTTTTATTATCATCCCGCAGTATGGTGGATCTCCGGGAATGTCCGGCTCGAAAGAGAAAACTGTTGCGATGATATTGCCATCAGGGTTTGTGGCGATTCCCTGACTTACGCAAAAGCACTTATCCGCTTACAGGAGTTAAATGCCTATGCCCCGCGTTTTGCTATGCCTTTTTCAGGGCAAAAAAATCAGCTATTAAATCGAATCAGAAGAATATTAAATCAACCTCAAAATCGGTCAAATATTATGGAAAAATTAACAGCGACCTG
This sequence comes from Saprospiraceae bacterium, assembly GCA_047619515.1. Classification (GTDB taxonomy): domain Bacteria; phylum Bacteroidota; class Bacteroidia; order Chitinophagales; family Saprospiraceae; genus JAHDHW01. Next base: position 3,533 of record JBLHJZ010000265.1, read on the forward strand.
CTTTTTACTCCTTGCAATTATATTCATGTCTGTCAGTGCTAATAGTACTAATGATAATTCGGGTAGTGCTATTTTGGAAAAAGCGAAATATACTAAAGCGGAAGTTGTAGAAAGTTCTGAGATTATTATTAAAGAGGTAAATAAAAATATAGATATTGAAGTAGAAGTCATTGATACCACTCCGGAAGCCAAGAAAATACTAAAGGCAAAAAGTCTTGAAGTTATCCGTAAAGATGGCGAGATTACCAAGATAATTATTGATGGACAAACTGTTCTCAAAGAAGAATTTGAAAGATACAATGAGATTATCACCTCTGATAAAATAATTTCTGAAGGAAAGGGTATCGCTCCTCCTGCACCACCATCTCCTCCTGCACCGCCATCACCCCCTAGTTGGTTTGGTACTAGTCCACCTACTGCACCAACACCTCCTGGCGCACCGTCTTCGTCTACTTTTTATAAATACAAAGTGAATAAGTCTAATAAAAAACAGACGATAACAAAGGCTACTAATGATGCCGGTCAAATGGTGATTATTGTAGAATCAACCGGTAGTGAGCCTATTGAAATAATTGTAGACGAAGAGGAAGATATGCTCTTTATTGATGGCAATGAGTTGCAGGATGGAGACACAGCGATCATTATTGATGAAAGATTACATAGGGGAGGGACCGGTTCGAATTTCCCAAACAGAATCCATTTTTTTGATGGTGGGAATAATTTTCAATTGCATACAGATTCCGTTTTATGGAATGGATATAAGTTAAAAAATGATTCCTTGAAAAGCTGGCCGGAAAAATCGTCTGGCAATACTTTCTGGTATTTTAAGGATGGTGAAGAGGACATAGCGGTAGAGACCTTACATGAAAATGTATATGAATTAAAAATGGAAAGGGAGTTGAAGAATCAAAGAAGCAAAGAAGAACTGGAAAGGCATTTTTATAAGCTAAAGGAAAATAGGGAAGGTTTAATAGCTAATAGTGACCGGCAAAAAAGAATCCACAATGAACTGATCACTAAAGAATTGCTACTGGCAAAAAAACATAACCTCTTATTAAAAGATAATGATTCAGGTCATTCCATATTTCATGACGGGCAATTGATAAATGTAACAACCCTTCGTATTGCAAGCGAATTGAAAAGAGATGGATTGATAGAACATACCGATGATTTTAGTTTTTCGCTATCTAATGAAAAGCTAAAAGTCAATGGTGAAAAACAGCCTGGAGCAATTTTGAAAAAATATTTAAAATTGTATAAAAAACTTAACGGAAAGGAGTTGGAAAATAAAGCGAATTATGAAATTAACTTGGAGCAAAGCTAATTTTTGTCAAAAGGTGATAAAGATTCGTATTTCAAGTATCAATATTTTTAGACTATTTAAAACCCACTAAAATGAAATTTTTAAAAATTGACTTAACCATTCTTACGATGATCTTCTTGTTTGCAGTAACCTCTATGTTCGCTCAACAGGAAGACAATAAAAACGAAAAAAAAGTAGTCATCATCACTAAGACGATCGACAAAGATGGCAATGAAGTTACGAAGGAGATTATCAAGGAAGGAGAGGACGCCAATGTCTTTATCCTGAAACATGGAGAAGAAGGCGACCTTCATTTAGATAAGAACGTGGTGGTAGATATAGATGACAGTAATGGCGAAACACACTTCAAAATAAAAATAGCAAAAGGAGATGGAGATGATGATGTAGAAGTAATCGAGTGGAGCGGTGAAGGGGATATGCCTGCTGAAATGCTTAAAGATCTTGAAGATAAAGGAATTCACCTGGACATGCACGGAGATCATGATGTGTTCCTTTATAATACCGAAGATGCAGCTAATAATGCCTGCCTTGGAGTAATGATCGGGGTAAAAAAGATCGTAGAAAATATCAACGGAGAGGAAACGACCACCACTGAAGGAGAATCTGAAAAGGGCGTTTTGATTCTTGATATCATTGAAAATAGCGGTGCAGCAGATGCAGGTCTGGCAAAGGACGATATCATCACGGAGATCAATGGAACTGCAGTCTCCTCTATAGATGATGTCCTCAGCACCTTAGCCCCTTTTGAAGCCGGCGCAACGGTAGCCGTTAATTACTTAAGAGACAAACAGGCTAAGCAGCTAAGGGCTACTTTGAAGGCTTGTGCGAATAATAAAAGAGAGCTGAAACAAGATTTTGAATGGATTGATGATGAGGGGAGTATCATGGAACTAAAAGGTCATAATTGGATATTTAACGGAGAAGAAGGGGAGGAGATCAATGGTCATAACCGGAAGATTATCATCATCAAAAAAAGTAAGGATGGGGAGGATGTAATAGATGAGGAAATTGAATTGGGTGGAGATGAAATAAATGAATTCTCTCCCGAAGTACAAAGAACACTACAGGTGCAATCTATGGACATTTTTCCGAATCCGACGGACGGTAAACTGATGCTTGTATTTACAGCGCCGGTCGCACCGACTATCGTTAAAGTAGTTGATATAAGCGGAAAAGAAGTGTATGCCGAAGAGTTGGTTGATTTTGATGGAAAATACAACAAGGAAATTGACCTGAGTAAAGGAGCTAAAGGCACAATGATTTTATCGATTCATCAGGGAGATAAAGTCTTTTCTGAAAAAATAATTTTGCAAAAATAAAAGACTAGGGATCAATTTATAATTTCTCATTGAGCCTTCTGGGTTTTGAGTGTGCTTACACACTCAAAACCCAGAAGGCTTTTTTTTGTTAACTTTACGCAAGCATCTTTCTTATGGGACAGGACTTAAATGAGTGTCCGGTTTAGAGGCGGCAGATTTTGTGCTAGACCTGTCCCTATATGAAGGCTCTTATTAATCAAAACTTAAAAGAACGGAATATTCTCGCCTATGGATATGGAGCCATACTTATACATCATCGCCGTCCTCGGTGGCCTGGCAGCAGGGTTCATTAATACCCTTGCCGGAAACGGATCCGTAATCACACTGACCATACTTACCGAACTAATAGGACTACCCGGAAATCTTGCTAATGGCACCAATCGGGTAGGTGTGATGGCAAATAGTGTAATGGCGAGTTGGGTTTTTCATAAGAACGGGAAATTAAAACTGGACAGAGGCTTGCCTTATATAGTACCAACGGTGCTTGGGGCAGTAGTAGGAGTGATCGTGGCAGTGATGGTGAGCAATGAGCAATTCAAAATCGTTTTTCGTTTTTTGATGGTGGTGATGTTGCTGGTGATTTTAATCAAACCTAAAAG
>JBLHJZ010000266.1:0-6773 GCA_047619515.1 Saprospiraceae bacterium
TTCAAACGGCTATTTTATATCACCTTGCTAAAATGTACCATCAAAGAAATTGGACGATGCAATTTCATCTGGGAGCGATCCGAAATAATAATAGCCGATTGCTCAATTTGGTCGGCGCAGATGTCGGGTGCGACAGCATCGGCGATTTCCAACAGGCGGAAGGACTCGCCGCTTTTCTCAATCGCCTGGATACAGAAGGAAAATTGACCAAAACGATCCTCTATAATCTCAATCCCCGGGATAATGAATTATTCGCCACCATGATGGGGAATTTCAATGACGGCACTTCACCTGGTAAAATTCAATGGGGTTCGGCCTGGTGGTTTTTAGACCAGAAAGAGGGGATGGAAAAACAGTTGAACACCCTTTCGAATATGGGATTGCTCAGTCGTTTCATCGGGATGCTGACCGATAGCCGAAGTATGTTGTCTTTTCCCCGCCACGAATATTTTCGGAGAATACTCTGCAATTTGATCGGGCAGGATGTTCATAATGGAACGTTACCAAATGAGGTGGAATGGCTGGGCGAGATGGTGGAAAATATCTGTTATAAAAATGCAAAACGATATTTTGGGTTTTAGTATACCGTAATCACTTTTGGTCATCTCGAAGCCCCAAATTTCTATAACAGAAATCAACGGCCACCCCGCCCAGGATAATCAAATCAATTAATATAGAATCTAAATACCTCCCGATTCATTTGTTATGTAGCAGTTCTGTCATATTTTTATTAATAAATACATAAGAAAGAAATAAAATATTTGGTGGAGTGAAAAATAATTGGTTATTTTACTGAATCGTAATAAACGTAAAAACTACGGTTTTAAAATTTCATGTTATTCCAACTCGAAAAAGGGATATAAAATTAAACCCTATTAATGTAATTTTTCTACTTTAAACAATTGAAAATGAAGAAACGAAGGTTACCACTTTTATTAATTTTACTGGCAACATTTATTAGTTCCAGTATTTACAGTCAAATGACAGTTTCAGGAACTGTCATTGATGAACAGAATGAGCCCTTGATTGGAGTAAATATTCTAGTTAAAGGTACGGGCAACGGTACGGCTACAGACGTTAATGGCAATTACTCTCTTGAAGTAAATAAAGACGACGTCATGGTTTTCTCGTATACCGGATATACAGAACAGGAAATTTCTGTTGGAGTAGAAACGACGATTAATCTTACTCTGGAAGAAGGGACTTTACTCGACGAAGTAGTAGTAGTCGCTTATGGCGTACAGAAAAAAGTTACGGTTACCGGTGCAGTATCTTCTCTTAAAGGGAAGGCATTAGTGAAATCTCCTTCTGTAAACCTTACTACTTCTTTAGCAGGTAGACTGCCTGGATTAGTGGTTATACAACCAAGTGGTGAGCCCGGAAATGATGATGCAACGATCAGCATTCGGGGTACAAATACATTGGGAAACAGCAGCCCGCTGATTGTAATCGATGGAATCCCGGATAGAGATGGTGGCATAGGCCGGCTTAATAGTCAGGATATTGAGTCTGTTTCTGTTTTGAAAGATGCTTCTGCTGCAATCTATGGCGCAAGAGCTGCAAACGGAGCAATCTTAGTGACGACTAAACGTGGGGCAGCAGGAAAAACGACGGTGAGCTACGACTTTAACCTTGGATGGTCGCAACCAACGGTCATTCCGGAAATGTCCAATGCATTTGAATATGCAAACATCATGAACGAATTACCTATTTACCAGTCTATTCCTGTTGGGGAATGGTCAGCGGCTTCGAATAGCATTAAAACTAGTGGCAGTTATGATTCTCCGACGCCGGGTATAGGAAGCCTAAATGCGAACTTTAGCCCGGAGGCAGTACAAAAACATAAAGATGGATCCGATCCCTGGGGATACGCTGATTCAGATTGGTTTGGAGCTACTTTTAAAGATTGGTCTGCTCAAAAACGTCACCATTTAGGGATAAGTGGCGGAAGTGAAAAAGTTCAATATTATGCCTCTCTTGGTTTTACGGATCAGGATGCTTTTTATAAAAATTCAGCAACCTATTATAAACAATATAGTGTCAGGCTAAACCTTAATGCTGAAATTAATGAATATGTTTCTGCTAATATTGGTATCAATGGTCGTAGAGAAGATAGAAACTATCCGACAGAAAACGCCAATGCTATCTTCCGTATGCTGATGAGAGGGCGACCTACAGAACCTGCAGTGTGGCCAAACGGAATGCCAGGGCCTGATATTGAAAATGGACAACAGCCAGTTGTGATAACTACCAATGCAACTGGATACGTATCCAGTCCTTCTGATGTCCTACAATTGAATGGTGGAATCGATATTACTAATCCCTGGGTTGATGGATTGAAGCTTACTTTGATGGCTTCAGTAGATAAGAATAATAATTCCAACAAAATCTGGCAGACGCCGTGGGAACTTTATTTCTGGGATAAAGTAACGTTGGAGACGGATGGAACTCCTCATTTAGAACCCGCAATACGTTCTAATTTTACAGACCCAAGACTAACGCAAACTTCTTCTACTCTTCTAAATACAAATATTACCGCTTTATTAAGTTATGACCGACAGTTTGGTTCAGACCATCATTTTAATGCGCTAGCGGGAGTTACTAAGGAAAGATTTGAAGGAGATGGCTTTTTCGCTTTTAGAAGAAATTATGTGTCTGCTGCTATTGACCAGCTATTTGCTGGTGGTGCCGATGCGCAGAATACTGGAGGAAGTGGTTATAATAGAACACGTCTGGGATATTATGGTCGTTTTCAGTACGACTTCAAGGAAAAATACTTAGCCGAATTGATCTGGCGATATGACGGATCTTATATCTTTCCGGAAGGAGAAAGATTTGGATTTTTTCCAGGAGTATTATTAGGCTGGAATATCTCTAGTGAAAAATGGTTTAACGTAGACGCATTTGATTACCTGAAAGCTCGTGTTTCTTATGGACAAATGGGCAATGATCAGGTATTCTTTAACGGGCAGCTTCAGGAGTATGCTTATTTACCAACCTATAGTTTTGGACAATTCCCAATCAATGGATCTGTGGCCAATACTTTGACAGAAACCATTTTGGCCAATCCGAATTTTACCTGGGAAAAAGCAAACAACTTTAACTTTGGTATTGATGCAAGCTTATTTGGTAAATTTGATTTTATCCTTGAGTATTTTAACAATAAGAGGGATCAAATCCTGATTCAGAAAACAGGTTCTACTCCGGGGTCTTCAGGAATCAGTTCTTTACTTCCTCCGGTTAATGCCGGTAAAGTAGAAAATCAAGGATTTGAATTTAGTTTAAATTATAACGGCGGATCTAATACCGGTTCTGGTCTTCGATATAGTGTCGGAGTCAATGGTGGATATGCCAAAAATGAAGTAATTTTCATGGATGAGGTACCTGGTGCCCCGGACTATCAGCTACAAGAAGGTAAACCAATCGGGGCTTATCTGGTTTATGAATCAGATGGTGCGTTTTTAGATCAGGCTGCAATTGAGGCAAATACGATTGATTATAGTGAATTAACATCTCAATTGATTCCTGGCGATATGAGATTCAAGGATACGGATGGGAATGGTATAATTAATGGCGATGATCAGGTTCGATTGGATGAAAACGTAATTCCAAAATTCAATTATGGCATTACTTTTAATGCGGACTACAAAAATTTCGATTTCTCCATGTTGTGGCAGGGAGCATCCGGTGCTTCTGTTCCGGTACAAACGGAATCCGGGGATATTGGAAATTATTTGAAATACAGCCATGATAACCGATGGTCTATAGACAACCCAAGTAGCGAACATCCGAGATTAGCGAGTAGAGGAGATACTTATTACACTGGAGGAAATTATGGAAATAATACTTACTTCTTGTTTGACAAAGATTATATACGATTGAAAACGCTTGAGTTAGGATATACGATTGGAAGTGATGGTATAATCGGCAAAGCAGGATTTAGTAGTTTGAGGATTTTTGTAAATGGTTTCAATTTAGTTACTTTTGATAAACATAAAGTATTTGATCCTGAAACTACCACTACCACAGGAGTTGCTTATCCTCAATCGAGAGTACTTAATGTAGGTTTTGGATTACGATTGTAATCTTGGATAAGATTTAAAATAATAAAATAAGCAGATTCAATAATTAGCTTTATTCAATTAAAATTAGTTTAGAATGAAAAAAAATAAATTATTAAAACTCATATTACCGTTATTCTTTTTGACGGTGTTTGTACAAGTTTCGTGTGATAAGGACTTTCTGGAGACCCAACCATTAGATAAAATTTCGTCTGATGCCACTTGGTCTGATGGTGCTTTATCCCAGGCTTTTATTTTCAATGTCTACTCCTTTTTGGGATACGGCGGTTTTGAAGAACAGGCATTAGCGGCCTATACGGATGAAGCCATGTTTACCCATGCAGGAAGACCTATTCCGCCACTCAATGAAGGATTGGAAAGCCCTACTAACCTGGCGTTTATGAGTCCGACTTATGAGTGGAACAATATGTACCTGGCTATCAGAGGGGCAAATATTGCCCTAACGGAGTTGCCTGCAGCAACCATTGATGAGACCCTGAAAGAGCGACTCTTAGGAGAAGCTCGTTTCCTTCGTGCTTACTATTATCAACAATTAGTAAGGTTTTATGGAGGTGTTCCTATTATTGACAAGCCTTACGGTTTGGATGAAGATTATAGTATCGCCAGAAATACTTACAGTGAATGTGTTGATTTTATGATTGTAGATTTGGACGAGGCTGCCAGATTGTTAGATGGAAAAGGAGCCGATGGAGGTCGTGCATCTAAACTTAGCGCATTGGCGCTAAAATCCAGAATATTATTATACGCTGCCAGCGATTTACATGATGGCCCGACGGCATCTTCTAATTCTTCTACTTTAGGATCTTTTTCTAATTTAGATCTTTTGGCTTATCCTTCCGGTGATCAAAATGCACGATGGCAAGCTGCTCAGGCTGCTGCACAAGCGGCCTTGTCAGAAGGTGCCGGTTATAAACTGGATTTGTCATCTCCGGCTTCAGCTGCTGACGGTCAGGCGAATTTTACAGCAATGGCTATGGGAGGTGGTAGCGGTGCTGCAGATGCTTCTGGAGCTGTTGAATTAATTTTTGCGCGATCAGCAACTTCTGATTATACGGTAGAATCTAACTGGCCTTTAGGCGGATTACACTATGGTATCAATAATGGACCAAATGGTTATCATAACTGGGCTGGTAATACACCAATCCAACAATTAGTAGATGATTATGAAATGATGGATGGCTCTAAATTTGACTGGGATAATCCTGCTCAAGCTGCTGATCCTTACACCGATAGAGATCCTCGTTTTTATGCAAGCATTCTTTATGATGGCGCAGATTGGAAACCAAGACCATCAGATGTAGCAGGTATTGATCCTGCTGATCAGGTGCAGACCGGTTATTATGACGACGGTAATGGAGGCGTAATCAATGGCGTTGATACCAGAGAATCTGCTATCGAAAACTGGAACGGTAGTCGTACGCATTATTACACCCGTAAGTTCATTGATCCAAATCCAGCTTTGGCAGATAATCAATCTAGTGCACAGACAGTGCCTTGGCCTTTTATCCGATATACGGAGATTGTTTTGAATTATGTAGAGGCTAGCATCGAATTAGGACAAGAGCAGGATGCAAGAGACTGGTTGAACAAAATTAGATTCAGAGCAGGTATGCCTGCGATTACTGATGCAGGACAAGACCTTGTTGATCGGTATAGAAATGAGCGAAGAATTGAATTGGTTTATGAGGAACATCGCTACCATGATGCCAGAAGATGGATGATTGCTCTCGAGACTTTGGGCAGAGGGGTCAAAGCGATCAATGTGCAGGCCACCGTCAAAGCAGGTCAGACCGCTCATGTTCCTTACCGGTATGACAAAGCGGTCTATGATTATGAATATACGGTTTTTGACAATACAGAAGTCGAAACCAGAACTTGGGTTGATAAAATGTATTACCGGCCGATTACCAGAGATGAAGTAAACAGGAATGCGCTTTTAGTGCAAAATCCTGATTATTAAGTACCACAGACTTTTTAACTACCGGAGGTATGTCAGTCTGTAACGGCGAATACTCTTTCAAGTTTACCCTGAGCGTAGTCGAAGGGGTAACTTGGAAGGTACAGATAAAGACAAGTTTCTAACTTGTCCTTAACAAGCACTAAAATTTTATCTTTGTTAAAATAAATCTATCCTCTCTCGTTTGAGGATAGATTTATTAATTTGGGGACGATTATAAGTTATTTTGCACTATTTATGAGATTTTATATGGAGTACCTAAAGGCACTCTACCCTAGAGCTTAGATTCAGGAATTACCCATATTGAGTCCTTAGCAGGACTAACAACTATCCCTTTAGGGATTTCATATTGGTAAACCAAAGAAAAGCAGAACTATGGTGTGCCTTTAGGTACGCAATATAAAAACTGTATGGTAACTTAGGGATAGGGTATTAATAAGTGTCCGATTTAGGCGAAGTTATTTTGGCTTTAGACAAGCGCAAAAAATAGGGAATAGTGGTTCTATGCGCTATTTTTTGTGTGAAGTATAAAGTCAAAAGAACGAGTATAAAGCAGACAGTTATTAGTAACCTGTCCCTTAAGACCGCATTAAATTTCATTTTAGGCGAGGGAAGCATTCCTTAAACAACTATACCATTGATACTAAAAATCACACATGCCTTTTTCCTGTTGTCGATATTGTTTTTCTCTACCTGTAAAAATGACAATCCGACAAATGAGGATATTCAGCCCG
>JBLHJZ010000267.1:0-6750 GCA_047619515.1 Saprospiraceae bacterium
CACATTTTGAGTCTGCCCAATGTAGTACATGTCGTACTGCTCTGAATATAAAATGTAAGTATAAAACATAATCGCAGGAAATTATAAAGCCCATCAGGAATTCCTGAAGGGCTTTTTGTCGGGGTAGCAGGATTTGAACCTGCGACCACTTGACCCCCAGCCAAGTGCGCTACCGGACTGCGCTACACCCCGAAGGTAGAATTGAGAATTAGTAATTTTGAATAACTTCCAGCATTGCTATCTCAAACTCTCCGGCAAATCTAGTCTTTTTTATAAAAAGGAAGAAGAATTTAGAAAATAAAAAAGTGAATTCACCAAAGGCAAACCCACTTTTTTATGATTTTATAACATCGATGGACAAATAGCCCAAATATTCCTAATTCTAAACGCCTGATCCCTAACTAATTAGTCCAGATCGCAGTCATCCGAAAATCCTGTCGCATCAAAGCTGGTGATCTTTCGGCCTTCTTTATTGTCTTTATGTGCAACGATATGCAGGTCGTTTAATCCGGAACCGTTTCGCTTGGGTGTACAGTACTCAAACAAGTAGTAAGCGTTCGATTCATCGGCAATGAGCCTGGCTACCTCTTCGAAAGTTTCGGTCAAAGCTGCTGTATCATCAGCAAATACGGAGCTGGTCTTTCCAACCCGGTTCAACACCGTCTCATCAATCTCTGCTCCGAGTCCGATCGTATAGAATTTAATTCCTTCCGATGCATTGTCAACCGCTGCATAAGCCTCTTCGCGGCTATATCGGGCTGCCTGATCCGTACCATCAGTAAACATGATAATCGACACGGCACTGAGGACGCCCTGGTTTTGTGCTTCTTGTAATTTGTTCTCTGCTAATGCAGCACTCTTGATTACAGCGCCAAACAAATCCGTTGAACTATCATCAGAGATAGATTCATTAATACTGTTGATGGCCGTATGTAAGGCTTCCACATCATCGTTAAAGTTAATCAGAGAATGGATTACATCTCTTCCGTCAAACCACCAAATACCGACATTATTAGAGGTATTAGTAGTAGTGGCAAAGACATCGTCCACAAATGCATTGGCCGCAGCTTTTAGTTGGGGAAGACTATTATTCAATACACTGCCGCTCAAATCGAGAACCAACATCGTTCGATATTCAAATAATTGGCTATTATCAGCCAATATTCGGGTAGTTTCATCCTGGCTCAATAACTTTTCCACATCATCATTTCTGCCTTTCTCGTAAATGTTAAAATTCTCTTCTGTCAGCCCGGCAACGGGTTCGCCTGCTTTGGTTTCCACTTTAAAAAAAACGGAAACCCGGGACGGTGGATTCACATATTGTTCCTGGATAGTAATGATCAAATCCTGATCAGGAGTCTGATCAAAAGGTACGACATCATCCTTTTTGCAGGCAACGAGTAATAAAACCAAACATAAAATCGGGAGAAAAAACTTCATAGATTTCATCATTTAGAAGATTTTGGTTTGAAGAGCGTGTTTAAAATCAACCTCTTCAAATGTAAAAAAATTACAATGTTTTAATAACGAAAATTGCGCCATGTTTCAGTATATAGAACCCAAAAGAATAGGTCTACCCCTATCTGAAACCCCGACTTTAACTATATTTTAGGAAATCGGAGGGAAAGAAGGAAAGGACGGAGGAAACGGTAGAAAGGGTAGAAAAGTGGAACCTTGTCCTTTCGAGTATTGGCGCTGGCTTGATACGGGGTATCAATGGAATTAGCCTTGTGAGTCGAGAAAAAGGGACATTTTGAATACTAAAGCTCACTTTAGAACAGGTCAAATAGGTATATTGTAGGATAATCTTTATTATGAAGTATCTGATTATTTTTTTTAGCTGCATTTTTTTGTTCCAATATGCAAATGGACAGGACAGAGATGAGCCCATCATTACAAAAAGTATCTTCTTTGGTGGTGGAAGTTATTATGTTGATCCACAACAAGAAGCAGCGCTCAAAGAGTTGATCAAAAGCATAAAATCATTGGAGCTTTATGAAGTTTATGTCCATGGTCATACTGATGATATCGGAAGTCTGGAATATAATCAACGGTTGTCTGATATGAGAACAGACATGGTCATCCAAAAAATTAAAAATAGCGGCATTGCTCCTGAATCTATTTTCGAGAAAGATTTTGGAGAAAACAGTCCTATATACGATAATAATACCAGGGAAGGAAAACTAAAAAACCGGCGTGTGGATATTATTTTTAAAAAATTGCAAATGTAATCGAGCAAGTCATATGCTATAAAATAATAAAACCTGCAGCTATCGCCGCAGGTTGTTGCTTGTCGTGAGACTGGAGGGATTATATTCATGATCCCTGAAGTCCCGGTGCTGGAAACACCAACCTGTCTTGCTATCGCAAGCCTATTTTGTTGTTTTATTCCGTATCTGGAAAATGGGATTTTTCAAATACTCCATAAAACAACAAAACCTGCAGCTATCGCCGCAGGTTGTTGCTTGTCGTGAGACTGGAGGGATTCGAACCCCCGACCCCTACCCTGTCAAGGTAATGCTCTAAACCAACTGAGCTACAGTCTCTTTTTATGATTGACTTTCTCTAACCAGTGCAAAAATAGTAAATATTGGGTTTTATACAAATGTTTTTTTGGTATTTGGTAATTTCTACAAACTGGCACCTCTTTGATCCTAACTACTAAGCATACCTACAATTTTCTGATATAATTCCTCGGAGACAAAAGGTTTGGAAATAAAACTATCCATACCTGCATCAAAACACAATTGGATATCCTTAGGCAATACCCAGGCTGTCATGGCTGCTATCTTAATATCTTTCTTTTCTATCAGATGTTGCCGGATATAACGAGTAGCCTCCAAGCCGTTCAAAACGGGCATATTGACATCCATCAGGATAAGATCATAATCATTCACCCTTAGCATATCGATGGCTTCCTGGCCATTTTCAGCTATCTCAATACTAAATCCAAAATCATTGATATGTTTTTTGGCAACGATTTGATTAAGCTTATTATCCTCCGCAAGAAGAATTCTTATTTTGGCTTTTTCTTCGCTGGTCATATCCACAAAAGTAGTTTCTGTGGTATCTACTTCTGAAATTTCATTATACAACTGAAGATCGAAAGTAAAGACAGAACCCTTACCGAGTTCGCTTTCTACCTTGATTCTTCCTTTATGCATTTCGATAAGCCTTTTAGAAATGCAAAGACCAAGTCCAGTACCACCATATTTACGGCTAATCGTTAAGTTGGACTGGGTAAATTGTTCAAACACCTCCCCGATTTTATCCTTTCCAATTCCAATTCCTGTATCTATTACTTTGAATATTATTTTAGGCCCCTCTTCATTAATCTCCAGCAATCTTGCACTGACTTCAACTTTTCCTCTTTCCGTAAACTTTATGGCATTACTGGTAAGGTTAAGTAATATTTGATTAAATCGAGTTGGATCTCCAGATAAAATCAGGGGTATTTCAGGATCGATTTTGATAACAAAATCAATCCCTCCTTCTTTTGCTTTGAGACCTAAAGAATAATGTAAGGTTTCAAAGATTTTATGGAAATCAAAATTTATTCTTTCAAAAGTGAGTTTCTCTGCATTAATTTTTGAAAGATCTAAAATGTCATTAATAATTGTCAAAAGATGATGGGCGGCACCATTCAAATGTACAATCAACTCCCGGCTTTTTTCCGTAAAATCAGCGTCTTTCAATAAAATATTTGAAATGCCGATTATGCCATTCATCGGCGTTCGAATTTCGTGAGACATATTTGATAAAAACTGATCTTTTACCAATACTCCGGCAATAGCTTCCTCTTTTGCCTGGATTAATGCAGCTTCATTTTCCTTTTGTGCTGTTATATCCTGTTCCACGGCTACATAACTGATCAAGGCTCCATCATCATCAAAAACAGGAGAAATAGAGCAAGACGACCAATAAGGCTCCCCAGTTTTCTTATAATTTAGGATTTCCTGATCAAATGGTTGTTGACTTTTTAAGCCTTCCTGCATTTTTTGTATATGTCTGAGATTGGTGTCCTTTCCATATAAAAAGGATCCTGGCGTTTCCCCTATTACTTCTTCAATCCTGTAACCACTCAGCGCTCCAAAAGCAGCATTAGTATGTTCTATCTCTCCTTTTGCATTCGTAATGATTACACCAACATGAGTTTTACTAACTACCAAGGATAAGTTTTCAAACTTTTCTTTTAATGCCTTAGTCTTTTGTAATAATACCGATAGCTCTTTATTTTTTTTACGCAATTCTAATTGTGCCATAACTTGTTTGGCAAGGTTTAATAGCGTTTTTCGTTGAATAGTAGTGAGCTTTCTGGGTTTAGTATCAATTACACAAAGTGTTCCCAGCGCTTCGCCGTTTGATGTTATTAAAGGAGCACCAGCATAAAAACGAATATTTGGATTTCCAACAACCAAAGGATTGTCATAGAATCGGTTATCCTCTAAAGCATCTTCCACCTCAAATATATTATCAGGCTCATTAATAGCATGACTACAAAAAGCTATTTCCCTGGGTGTCTCTGACACATCAAGACCATGCTTTGATTTAAACCATTGTCGTTTTTCATCTAATAGGGTTATTAATGAGATAGGGGTTTCACATAATTGTGAAGCGATTTGAGTAATATCATCATACTCCTGGCCAGAAAGGGTATCCAGAATCTGATAGGATTTTAGCGCATTCAGGCGATGCTCTTCGTTCTGTGGAATTAAAGGTAATTGCATGGCTTATTTTAATTTTTAAAAATAAACCAGTTGATTTTAGAATTTTTTACCAATTAAATAAAACACTATTAAGAGATAGGACTCAATAATTGATATTATCTGAATGGAATACTCTTAATAAATCGAATACCATGCCAATGCACTAGTGCTTTGTCAAGTGTTAAATGTCGAGTTGGATTTGAGTGCATTTTGAGTCTGAAATAGGCGAAAGACGTAGGCGATCCGTACGGGTCGCTATAATACCCAGACTGCCTGGACTTCGCCAAAACTCGAAATATCATATCCGGGATAACTGGCCACTTCATAATTTGTAACTGTATACCCCATCGTATTCCAACACAAATAACCGCTCGTCACCTGACATGTATAACCTCTACGGGAGAATTAAAGCCTGTAGCTATTGCTCTAATACTAATTATAGCTGTGCTTGTAAAAAAAATGGAAGGGATAGTATAAGGATGGTGTAAATTGTTCTCATAAGGGGATTGATTCTTTTTTTTGTCACTAAGAACACTAAGCCACAAAGTAGTAGATGTATTACTCCCGTATACCTTTGAGTCTTTGTGGCTACTTTATTTTATAATTTTGCGATTGCCATGGGGGGATTGTTAACAGAATAGCAATTTTAAATAATCTTTTCCTATATTACGCTTAATCCCACTTTTTTTAGAACCTGGCAAGCCCATGTCAGCATATCAATGGATTAAAAATCCAACACAACAACATTAGGAAGACTTTGTTTGAACCACATTCTATTGACTTCGCAATATAAAGAGCTAACATTTGCCAGGTTTAAGAGCTAAAGTTCTGGAGTCTTGTTTAAAAGCTAAGGCATTTTTAAAATAAGTGCTCTCAAAGCAATTAGAATCATTTTTTAATCAAAAAAATTACACAATGAAGAATTTTTTACTTATTACTTTTCTATTCTTTTCCCATTTTCTAATGGGGCAAACTACGGTAAGTGGTGTTGTGATCGACGAAGATCAGGAACCACTAATTGGGGCTACAGTGTCTGTCAAAGACCAACCCGGTGGTGCGATTACTGATATCAGTGGCAGGTATACACTGGATGTTAATGACAGCAATGCCACTGTGGTATTCAGTTATATCGGTTTTACTTCCCAGGAAGTAGCTTTAGATGGCAGATCAACAGTTGATGTAATTATGTCAGCCGGGCTTATTTTGAATGAAGTTGTTTTTGTCGGAAGCAGAAGTGCGGGCAGAACCAAACTTACTACGGCAGTTCCGGTAGATGTCATTGATGTGAACGAGTTGATGCTGACCTCGCCACAAGTGAATCTAAATCAGATTTTAAATTATGTGGCGCCTTCATTCACTTCCAATGTGCAGAACATATCAGATGGGACTGACCACATCGACCCTGCATCATTGAGAGGTTTGGGACCGGATCAGGTATTGGTTTTAATAAATGGAAAAAGGAGACACACCTCCTCTCTAGTAAACGTTAATGGTACCTTCGGACGGGGAAATGTAGGTACTGACCTTAACGCTATTCCCACAGCAGCTATTTCGAGAATAGAAGTTTTGAGAGATGGCGCAGCTGCTCAATATGGTTCTGATGCCATTGCAGGAGTAATCAATATTATCCTAAAAGAAAGCACGGAAGCCTTAAGTGTAAATGTTACTACCGGTGCCTATTTTAGCGAAAACGCTAATGCACAAACCGGAGGTTCAGATGGCAATACTACTAATCTAAGTGCTAATTATGGTATCGGTATCGGCGAAAAAGGCGGCTTTATCAACTTCACCGGAGACTTTGACGTAAGAGATGAATACACCAGAATGAAAGAATGGGAGGGTTCAATCTATAATCTTTACAGTACTGTAGAAAGATTTGCCAATAACGATGGATATGACATTGCTCTTTTACTTGATGATGATGTAGCCGATGTCATCCAATATGCCAATGCTGCCAGTATTGATTTGGGAGGGGCTACCACAAAAGATGAGCTCCGTTCGGTTCTTTCGGCAAACAATACAGATGCGGAATTGAGTGCAAGGG
>JBLHJZ010000268.1:0-6704 GCA_047619515.1 Saprospiraceae bacterium
TTTTCAGCTTCAAGAGAAAGAATCATTTCGATTCTACGGTTTTTTGATTTTCCTTCTTCCGTGGAGTTGGAAGCTTTTGGAGCAGAGGCAGCTTTGGCGGCGAGGGTAAGCTGGTTGGAATTTACATCATACTCATCAATCAATGTCCGGACGATTGTGGCGGATTGCAGGGCACTAAAATTCCAATTGTCCTGATATCGTTTTTTTTCCTTTGGAGGAGCGGTGTCGGTATGGCCTACTACCTGAACTTTTATCCCCGGAAATTTTTGAAAAATCTCCGAGAATTTTTCTAAGACGCCTAAGCCGCTATCTTCGAGCCGGGAGGTACTATTTTTTTTAAAAAGGAAAGATTCTTTGATATCGATAGTTGCATAGTCGAAACCCAGGCTCACTTCGATGTCATCTGGATAATCCTGAGCGATAAAGTTTAAGTCACCAGTGATTTGGCGGATAATATTTCCATGTTGGGCAATAGTAGAGTCCACTTCAGTAAGGATATCTTTTAGCTCTTTGATTGTTCGATCCCTTTTGGCGAGATCTGCGCTCAGGTTCTGCTGGGTGGAAGTGGAGGAAGTATTTAGGTTTTCAATATTTCCTTCGAGTACATCAACTTCGTCCTGCAATTCGTCACGGAGCATGATCAGGATATTGTTTTCGCCAATACGTTCGGCGACATTGAGTTCAAGTTCTTTGATATTGCTTTTATCTGTATTGATCTGCCCCTGGAGTTCCGTCACTTCAGCCTGATGTTCTGTGGTGACGAGGTCGATAGCAGCCTGATGTTTTTTGTTGCTAATACAGGAAGATAGGGAAAGGAGTGAAAGAGAAAGAAGTAGGAGTCGGTTTTGAAACATAGAAATTATCATTTTGTATTTTGGTAATTGGGTGATCTGGGGAGTGATTCATTAAATCACCAGATCACCCAACCATTTTATGCCGTGCTTATTGAAGCCGGAAATTACTGGTACCAAGTATGCCAATATCAGTATAAGCAATTACTCTATAATATCCTTTCTTTAATTTATCACTTAGGTCGTGAGTAAAAGAAATACGCTGGTTCGCTTCGATATTGACTTCTTTCATTTCTGCCGCGATGATATCCGTGTTTTGATCATTGACCAATACCTGCGCTTTAATCGGGTTGTCCAGTTTGATTGGAGAAGACAATTCATTAGTGATGACCAAATAAATTGGCCGGACGCCCTGGTATTTTTCAGGAACGGCAGTCAAATCAAAACTTGCTTTCATTCTTCTGGCGCGGCGACCCTTGGCAGTAGCTTTGCTGTTTTTCTTTTCCAATACTATTTGAAAAGCGGAAGCTTTAAAATTAGCGAGCGTGAGGCCCTCGATTTCTCCTTGCATTGATCTGTTTAAATTCGCCAGTGCCGCATTATCGTCTCTGGCTTTACCTAAGTCTTCCTCAAGTAGACCTGCTCTTTCGCGGAGCTCTGTGTTTTCCTCTTGCAGGGAAGTGATCTGATTTTCGAGATCAGCTTTTTGTGCTATCAACTGGCCAATCTGGACCGAAAGACTTCCAACCTTTAGATCTTCTGCTTCTGCATCTGCTTTGAGCTTGGAGATCGTTCGGTTCCTGTTTGCAACCCTGGATTTTTCAGCAAGTAAAGAATTGGCCAGAGAATCATTGACTACCGTCAATCCTTCGTATTCGGATTGAAGCCGGGTCACATCATCTTCCAGGCTGATCTTAAGAGCCTCCATATCAGATAGCTCTGTGCTGAGGGTAGAATTTTGGGATTGAAGATTTTCAATCTCTGTGGCTTTGTTCATTCCCGACCAGGAAGACCAACCTAACAGCAGTGCTAAAAGTATAGCAACAACGATAAGGACATTTCGAACTGTATTATTCATATCAAAGGGTTTAAGGTTTTTATAAAGATATTGTTAACGTTGTCTTTACTAGAGATTGTATTTAGCTTGTGAACAAATTTGATGTTTCTTTCAGACGCAAAATTACTAAATTCATTAGGTTTTTTAACAATTTTCCTTTTTAATGAATAAAACTTCTGTTTATTATAAAGCAAAAGGTATACAAATGATTTTCAAAATTTGTAACCAATGAGGAGTTATAGAGACTAACAGTATAAAAAGTATAGAATCTGGTTAAAATAGCTGAATGGAAAGAGAACAGGATAAAGGGGTAATTGAGGAATTCCAAAGCATGTCCCGTATGAATATAGGGAAGGATTTTATTTTTTGGACAATGCTAAGTAGGTTATTGGTCATTCGAAAGTCCTTCCGAATGACCAATGACCATTGTCAAAAAGTTAGAGCATGTTTGGAGTTTAGCATTCGGCCTGCAAACGTCATTTTTTCACTTATACTTCAGCTTCTTTTAGTCCATACAAAGGTATGCACTGAAAAAAGAGCTTCGTCTAAGCAAAAAACTGCCAGTTTTCGGCTCGAAGCCCAAACTCCAAACAGGCTCTTAATTTCCAGTTTTAATCCGATCAGTTTCTTCCTCCAGACCAGCGTTCCGTTTTCTACTCTTCACCTGGTTATTTCCAAATAGATAAGAAAAACTTACCCTCACTTTTTGGCTATCCCATCCGCCATTGCCGCTGATGAATAAAGGACCAAATTGACTTTTTACAGCCCAATCTGTTGTTTTAAAAATGTCACTGAAGGAAACTTTTAAATTTCCACGACCATCAAATAATTTCTTTTGGACACCTGTATCGATGGAGTACTGAGGTCTTGACTTGAAATTGCCTTCCCAGACAGATGCTGAATTATACCATCCGGAAATTTCTAACGAAAGATCCCAGGGCAAAGTAAAAGTATGCTGACTGTAAATGTTGAAGGAGGGAACAACAAGGTCGATCTTTTTTCCGTCTTCGAATTCTGCATAATTATCCAAAATGTAGCCGGTAATGTTAGTATAGCTGTTCCACCATTTAGTGATTGGGATTGCACCACTTACATTGATATTATAATTCTTTTGATCCGCTAAATTCAACCAGGTAATCGTAGTCTCATTGACACCAACCGTATCCGTAATTCTGGTAATCAAATCGGTGGTGTGGCTGTAGCCAATACTGGTATTTAGAAAATAATTAAAGGTATGCGTCAGCTGGATAGACTGTGTATATTCTGGACTTAAAAAGGGGTTGCCAGATTCGAAAGTCAGCTCGTCGATCTTGTTTTCAAAAGGATTAAGGTCTTCATAAGAAGGACGATTGATCCGGCGACTATACGTCAGTTGAAAGCTGTTTTTTGGATTTAGTTGATAAGTAAGACCCGCAGAAGGGAAGAAGTTGAGATAGTTTCTTTTTACATTATCGTCATCCGTCGGGAACATGCTTTGCAGGTCACCTTCGGAGTTGGTCTGCTCTGCACGGACACCTGCCTGGATGCCGAATTTTTTGATTTGTCGGTTATAATTCACATAAGCGGCATTTACATTTTCGGTATAGGTATAAGAATTGCTTCGGCTTGGATCAAGCACCTCAGCTTCTTTAAGGACATTATAGAAATCAAAAGTATTATCTGTTCGCACCAGTGCAGTCTTTGCGCCAAAACCGATTTTCCCTTCCCAGGCCGGAAGCTCTATATCTATCTTAGCTGTATAAATATCAATATCTGTCGGCGTTTCGTTTCTATAATTCCTTTCGGTAAAGACAATAGTCTCCGTAGCATTTTTGTATAAATTCGGTTGGTATTCGCCCCGGTCATTTCTATAGCGGCCATAATCCGCATCGACATTAACCGTTCGACCTTTGGTATTGTCAAACTGATAATTGAGGTTGAAATTCAGATTAGAAGACTCCCCGCTGCTATGACTCTCTGCAATCAGCACACTATCAATAGTCTGCTCTGTGAGCATCCCGATCGGTGTCCGGCTGAGACTGTTCCAGTTGTTGGTAGACACATTTCCATTGACCATGACTCCGATAGTATTGTGCTTGTCGATAAAGTAATCCGAGCCGGCTTTGAAATTATGACCTTCCCATCCACCCGACATATCAGATACCTGATCAAAGTACAATCCGTTTTGCTCGCGGTAGAGATTCAGGTAATTTATATTTGCACCTTCATAATAACTATAAGTACCAAAAAGGTTGAATTGCTTTGACCGGTAATTGGAATTAATGGAGCCATTATAATTCCTTTTTTCGCCTTGTGCAAAGCTAAGGCTGATATTGGCATTGGCACCTAAACGCTGGTCTTTTTTCAAGCGGATGTTGATGATACCGCCGGTACCTTCTGCATCATATTTGGCAGAAGGATTAGTGATGATCTCAATATTATCAATTTCGGAAGCCTGCATCGTTTTCAAAAATGCAGCAAGGTCATCACCACTGAGCGGCGAAGGTTTTCCATCAATATATATCATGACACCACTCTTGCCGAGCATATTGATTTTATCATTATTATCGACTACGACGCCCGGCGCTTTTTTTAATAATTCGAGGGCATTATTTCCAGCTGCATTGACACTGCCTTCTACATTGAAAACCATCTTGTCGGGTTTCATTTCGAGTAGTGGTCGTTTAGCCACCACAGTGACCTCGGTGAGTTCGACACCTGATGTTCCGAGATGGATAGTTGGAAGATCGTAGTCCGACTGGAGGTCAAAAATTTCAGAATTGAAAGGAGGAAGACCGACATAACTTACTGAAATCCAGTATTTTGAAGCTTTTATTCCTGTGACTTTAAAATTGCCGCTATCATCGCTGAGTTCGACTTTTACCAGGCTGCTGTCCGTGGCATTATAGAGTGCTATGTTGGCATAGGCTACAGCTTCTTTATTGGCATCCAATACTTTGCCACTGATCGTATGCGAAAAGAGGGTATAACAAAAAAGGCTACAAAGAATAAGAGAAAATGTGATTTTGTTTTTCATACTAATCTGGTTTTATGCATGGCTTTGCCATACACTCAATGTTTAAAAGAGGTTTTAAGAAAGTTGTTTTGTATTGATTAGTTGTTGATTGATTTTAAGAAGGTCCAATAGAAATGATCATTCTCTATAGTCGACGAATATAAGGACAGGGGAGTTACAGGCGAGTTGCACCTGTTGGTCGACTGGATTTTGGTATTGGTCGGAATAGCGGTTAAAGAGGGGGATTAGTTAACGTGCAAATCGAGTTGCCAACTAACAAGCCGGGCGCCTTCCGTAATTTTTACGTCAGAATAATTTTTAAGCCATCAGCTATTCGTATTTAATCACCAGCTTTTTTACCTTAGCCTGCTCAAACGTAAACAGTCATTTGGTATTCCTAAAGCTTATTCGAAAGGACCTATTTCATTTTCTTATTTTAAATTCCTAATTGACCATGACACTTTTCTACCTAAAAGCGCTTCATATTGTCGGTTTCGTAGCCTGGTTCGCAGGGCTGTTTTATCTCGTACGGATATTCGTGTACTATGCAGAGGCAGGAGAAAAACCCGAGCCGGACAAATCCATTTTGCAAAAGCAATTCAATATCATGCAATGGCGGGTGTATAAGATCATTTGTAACCCGGCAATGATGATTACTTTTATTGCGGGTTTTGGAATGTTGTATGTCAATCCGGGGTATTTTTCTTTGGGCTGGATGCATATTAAATTGACGCTGGTATTCCTATTATTGGCTTACCATTTATATTGCAAATCGGTAATCAAAAAACTGGAGAAAGATGATAAGTTGTTTACTTCTTTCCAGTTTCGGCTGATGAATGAGGTGCCGACCATGTTTTTGGTGGCGATCGTACTATTGGCTGTTATGAAAAGTGGTTTGAACAGTCTGTATGCTTTTGTTGGGCTTATAGTTTTCGGGCTGCTTTTGTATGTAGGAACCAAGTTGTATAAGCGGAGCAGGGAGGCTGGGGAGTGATGGTTAATGAAAAGTGATAACTACCAAGGACATCCCAAATAAGGCAGTCCATAAAACAGTCCGCAACCAGTTTTTCTTTACAAGCTGCATTCCCGTTTCAGTATTAAAATTTCCTGCTGCGATTTTATTGTGGAGCGGTATAAACTGCAAAAAAGTAGAGGCCCATAGCAGTACGATTATCAAAAAACTACCAAGAGTGTATAAGGACTGTACATTCCATAATTGGATGCCCGATATTACAAGCTGTCCGAGCATTAAGGGAAGTACGATATAAGTAATTTGTGACGTGTATTTTTTATGCCATTCCAACAGGCCTTCTCTACTATAAAATTTGAATCCTGGGTAGACCACCAATTGCGTCATCCAGATCAGTACGAGCAAACCAAAATCCAATACCAGACGAACTAATACCAGACTCATAAATGTCCTACTTTTTTATCCGTGAGCTTCCATTGATGCTCATGTACTTTTTTTAAAATCAGGAAAAATGGAATCCACCAGATAAAGTCGTTGGTGATAAGGGTATAGATAAACTCGAAAGGCACAATGCCTTGCAGGTAGTTGAACAGGAATCCAAGCGGCCCAAAAATTTTCCCCAAAAAACCCACTGCCACAATCGGCCAATGCCTTACCGGGTCATAAGATGCCCACCAGTATCCGATGCCATACACACCAATTACCATCCCCATTCCCTGCCATACCATAGGATGGTTGAGCGGTTCCATGCCTACCAGTTCAAAGAAATGATTTGGAAAAAGGACGACCCAGGCTCCCCAGAGGAGGTTGTATATCGCAGCAAAGCGTAATGTGTTTTTCATAAACTACTATTCAATTATTAGGTTAATGGGTCAGAGTGCTTAGGGGAAT
>JBLHJZ010000269.1:0-6696 GCA_047619515.1 Saprospiraceae bacterium
TAGTGGGGGGCGCTATTTTGAGGATAATATCGGCTTTATAAACCTGTTCCGGGCTATAAGCGATATCCGCTCCAACTTCCGAATAAGCATGGTCGGAATAATGAGCACTTTTGCCGGCATCTTTCTCGATGACAACTCTATGACCGTGACCAATCAGCGAAGCTACAGAAGCGGGTACGAGCGCTACCCGGTTTTCCTGCATGGCTATTTCTTTGGGTATACCGATAAAAAGTTTGTTAGGCTTTCGCTGCAATTGCAGCATTTCGGTTTGTGTTTGAAATCGGCCTTCAGTAAAAATTTTAGGAATTGGAACACGCTTCTGCTTTTCACTCATACTATCGTAAGCTAGGTATTTTAGGACTGAGAGGTGAGGAGGGAGAGGTGGTCTGAAAACGATTAGCTCTCCTCGTTCTGTTCTCGATTTATTATTATCTTATCAATTTCATTTTACAATTCCTGTAAATGAATATTGTCAACTTTACAAAAATATAATTTTTCTTTTTGAATTTTCGATTATTTCGAGGTTAATTTCTACCAGATTCTCCGGCAATACAGGCTGAAGTAGCTGCGGCCACTCTATAAAACAATAATTATCGTCATCTAAGTAATCTTCAATGCCTATATCTATTGCTTCTTCGAGGCTATTCAGTCGATATAAATCAATGTGATAGATCAACCTGATTTTCCCATCATTATCAGTGTAAGTATACTCATTAATGAGTGAAAAGGTTGGGCTAGTGACTTTTTCTTTGACACCTAAGGTACGGCAAATGGATTGAATAAAGGTGGTTTTGCCGGCTCCTATTTCACCTGTAAAAGTCCATTTTTTACGAGCTTCAGCATATTTAATCAGCTGATCAACAGCTATTTGCAGGTTTTCAACCCCGTTGATTACTAGATCCATTAGTCTTTTTAGGTAAGGATATTATCGTCTGGCTTATTTTTAAGTCTTTTAAATAATTTCTTGAAGATATCAATTAGTTCATCAATATCAATGGGTTTTAACAAATAACCAAAAGCAGCAGCTTTATAAGCTTTGATTGCGTACTTTTCGTAAGCGGTGATAAAGACAATTTTGAAGCTCCGTCCTGGATCATACCCTGAGCGAGGTGCTGTTGAAGGATTGATCTCGTCAAAATATTCTATCAGGCTAAATCCGGAATAACCAGGCATTTCAATATCCAGAAAAATCACATCCGGGTTGTGTTCCTGGATCATTTTAACGCCTTCGGGAACATCAGCAGCCATTGCCACGACTGTAACATCCGGGATATATTCTTCTATTAATTGTTTAAGAATCAACCTACTTTTTTCCTCATCATCAATGAGTACAACATTTAAATTTTTTCTATCCTCAATCATATCCTATTGTGAAAAACCTTTAAAATTTGAATTAATAGTAAGTATAACCTT
Organism: Saprospiraceae bacterium; assembly: GCA_047619515.1. GTDB lineage: Bacteria > Bacteroidota > Bacteroidia > Chitinophagales > Saprospiraceae > JAHDHW01. The sequence continues at coordinate 1,414 of JBLHJZ010000269.1, forward strand.
GGTTCCGACAGGCGTGTTGTCTTTATCCTCTTGGTCGATCACCTCAACGCTTAAAGATTTTTTGAAAATCGCATTGAATAATCTTATACGTTCATCAATAAGGCTGATGCCCTTAGAAGGATAAATATCAGGATTTCGTTTCCTGATTTCACCTACCGTTTCCCTTCCTACCCCATTATCTTCTATTTCACAGACCAGGGACTCGCCCTGGATATAAAATCTAAGGTAAAGTTTTTTGCTTCCATTTCGATGCATCAATCCATGTTTAATAGCATTTTCGACAAAAGGTTGAACTAACATTGATGGCAGGTACATAGTGTTTTTGTCAATATTTTCTTCTACTTCCACAAAGTATTCAAAAGAGTTGCCTAACCGAAGCGCTTCTAAACTAAGATACAGGTCAAGCGTTTCTATTTCTTTATTCAGCGTGATCCTATCCTTACCTGATACATTGAGTATATTGCGCATCAACTTTGCAAATCGAGTAAGGTATCTATTGGCAGATCGCGCGTCTTTATTGATTATAAACTCCTGAATAGAATTAAGTGCATTAAAAAGAAAATGTGGGTTCATCTGGGCTCTCAATGCAGTTAACTGCGAGGCTCTCAGATCTCTTACCACGTTTTTACGCCGGCCAATTTCACTAAAGGTCAGATAGGAAACCCCAAGTACTAATAGCCCTGCCAACAAGAAAAACCACCAACTTCTCCAATAAGGAATATCAATCTGAAAGTTGACCAATTGGGCTGATGACCAACCAGAATTTGTCGTTTTTGTTTTTATTAGAAAAGTATAATTCCCCGGATTAAGAGAAGGATATTGAGCGACATTAATTTTGCTTTGAACCCAATCTTTATCAATGCCATCCATCTTATACTGATATATTGCTTGCCTCGCATTTTTAAAAGTGATTGCGTTAAATTCGATTTTGATATTGTTCTTATCATATTCCAATTCATATGCACTCCAGATGGTTGTATCCTGTTCATTGATTTTAATACCAGTGATCTCTAAACGAGGAGGCATTCTGGCCAGCTCGATACTATCTTCAAATACTGCCGCTCCCGTGTTGGTAGCTACATAAATCTGATTATTCGACTTGTATACGTAGTTAACTTCATTAGAAGGTAGTCCCTGATCCAAGCCAATAACAGCAATCGAATAATCGGTAAGATCTATCCTGTTGACGCCTTTTTTGGTTCCCAGCCAGATATATTTTTCATCTACCACGATTTTGCTGCAATAATTACTTGACAGGCCATTTTGCGTCGTTAGATGATATAAAACGGTATCCGCCGAAGGTTGATAACCAATTAATCCATTCTTTTGGGTGGCCAATAGCATATTCCCGTTTTCAAGTAATACGATATCCCGGATATCATAATACAGGCCTGGGTTTTCTATCTTTTTACACCGCCTGTCTTTATATAAAAAGAGTCCTTCAATAGTACCAATCCATACCTCATTATTACCAACAGGGAAAAGACTATACGCCCTTTTGTTCAATATTTTTTCCATATTTCCATCCTCAACAAAACGGCCAAAAAAATTACTGGAGGTGGCCCATAAAGTGCCATCTGGAGAAAAGGCAGCCGATTTAAGCCCCAAGGCACTACTTTTCTTTATTAAATTATAATCTTCATCAAATTTAACATAGCCACTGGAAGTAATAAAATATAGTTCGCCATGCTCATCAAATATCATATCATATAGCCGTATGTATTGATCAAACAATTTCTGATCGTGAATAACCTTCCATGATTCATCCAATACCTGAAATCGGTTATTATCAAAACCTAGTACTATTTGACCTTTTTTATTTTGTTTTACAATTCGAATTTGCTGGTTATCACCACTTCCATTGATCACTTTAACATCCAAAGATGGCAATATAAACAAACCATTTTGACTAGTAGTAAACCAAAGATTACCTTCATTGTCTTCCATAATAACACCCATCGCTTCTCCCTCCAAATGCCTGGTTATTTCATATTCCCCATTTTCTTTTTCGCCCATTTTAATAACACCATTAAATGTAGAAAACCACAGATATCCATTTTTATCTTCGTGATAATCTATCACCTTATCTTTAAAAGATCCGTTAAACTCTTCCAAATAAGGCTCAAACGTTTCAGTTTCCAGATTTAGTTGGTAAATATTTCCTCCGGCGAACACATAAAATTTACCTCCCTTGCTAAATCCATAATTAAAATCAAAAAATGTTTCTTTATTCTTATAAGGTTTAAAAATGCTTTCAGTGCCAGAAAAAAGATAAAAACCCGATTTTGTTAATAGAACAGTTTTACCTTCTTCGGTTTGGCCAAAAACCTTGATGCTTAAAAGTTGATTTTCCTTGTTATCAACATATAACCGAACCAAAGAATCCTCTTCCCTTTTATATAATATATAAACGTCCTCTTGATTTGATATCCAAGTATCACCATTGAGATCATTATAAATTTCTGTTGTCGGAAAGGATTTATATGGATTCATCTTGGCCAAAACAAGAACTTCGCCATTCTGGTAAAACAATATTCTTCCTGCCAAATCCTGCATCCAGATTTTGTCGGATTCAATATTGAAAAACCGAATAATTTCATCTTTTAATTCATTATGAATTGCAGGTTTCCGGTAAACCAAGCCATTATACCAGAGCAATCCTGATTCTCCGGTCAACCAGATGTACCCTTGTTTGTCTTGCAAAATACCGTATAAATAAGTGGAGGGAAGCCCTTCTTTTTCTGTGATATGCTGAAAGGCATAAGTCTGGCTATTTACAAATGCAAAATTCCCTTGCAAAAGCCAAAAAAACGAGAGCAAAATTCCGCTGGATAAGCATTTTGGCAGAAGGATAAAAAACTTCCGGGTTAAGCTGCTAAAAATCAAGTCCGGCATTGCAGTATTTTAGTAAAAAAAATAAAAAAAATCGGCCAATAACATAATTTTTTAATTTTAAAACATACTGAAAATCAATAATATAAGTATCCTTTTCAATAAATAATCGTATCTTATATAACCGCTAAGAATTGTCTGCCCAAAAAAGGAAAATTTATTTAATTATTTCCCTGCAATATAGCTGATTTTAGCTATAAATAGCCACTTAAAATCCTTATCTTTGTAAGATGGAAACTGCTGAAGAAAAAATGAATCAAAAAGAATCGAAAGGGGACTACGGTGCCAATAATATTCAGGCCCTCGAAGGCCTGGAAGCGGTACGAAAACGTCCCGCAATGTATATCGGTAGTACCGATACAAAAGGATTACATCACCTGGTTTGGGAGGCTGTGGATAACTCAATTGACGAGCACCTTGCCGGGCATGCCACCTTAGTCCAGACTATTATTCACAAAGACAATTCTATAACTGTCCAGGACGATGGTAGAGGGATACCTACAGGAATGCACGATAAACTGCAAAAATCTGCTTTGGAAGTAGTAATGACCGTCTTGCACGCCGGAGGTAAATTCGATAAAGATACTTACAAAGTATCCGGGGGTTTACACGGTGTAGGTATTTCTTGTGTCAATGCCCTTTCCTCCATGCTCAAAGCCGAAGTACATAGAGAAGGTAAAGTATTCACCCAGGAATATTCCAAAGGCATACCTCAAACGGAAGTAATAGAAAATGGTGTTTCCGAAAGAAACGGTACTATTATCACATTCAAACCGGATGCTGAAATCTTTGAAACACTCGAATATCGCTATGAAACACTCGCAGCCAGAATGCGGGAGCTTTCTTATTTGAACAGTGGTCTTCGCCTGCTTTTGACCGATGAGCGGGTTATAGAAGATGATGGTTCTTTTAAAATGGAAGAATTTCTTTCTGAAGGTGGATTGGCAGAATTTGTCATGTATCTGGATGAGGCAAAAACCAAACTCATTGACGGTCCGATCCACGTAATCGGAAAAGAAGACAATGTAGAAGTTGAAGTAGCGATGCATTATAATACTTCCTACACCGAAAATCTTTACTCTTTCGTTAATAATATCCATACCTGGGAAGGAGGTACACACGTAAGTGGTTTCAGAAGAGCAATCAATCGCCTTTTCAAGCAATATGGCGATGATAATGGTATGTTCAAAAAACTAAAATTTGCCGTTTCCGGTGAAGATTTTAGAGAAGGACTTACCGCTGTCATTTCTGTGAAAGTTCCGGAACCGCAATTCAAAGGACAGACCAAAGGTGAATTAGGAAACTCCGAAGTTACAGGTATCGTCTCTCGTTGTGTAGGCGATGTACTAAAGCATTATTTGGAGGAGAATCCAAATATTGCTAAAAGAATCATCGATAAAGTGATCCTCGCAGCTACAGCCCGGCACGCAGCTCGTAAGGCCCGCGAAATGGTACAACGAAAAAATGTACTGACCGGCAGTGGCCTTCCTGGTAAACTATCAGATTGCAGTTCTAAAAATCCGGACGAATCTGAAATCTTTCTGGTTGAGGGAGATTCGGCAGGTGGGACGGCCAAGCAGGGTCGTGATCGCCAATTCCAGGCAATCCTTCCACTCCGAGGTAAAATCCTCAACGTTGAAAAAGCCATGGAACATAAAATCTATGACAATGAGGAGATAAAAAATATGTTTACGGCACTTGGTGTGAGTATTGAAGAAAAAGAGGACGGCCGCTACCTCAATATCGAAAAATTACGCTACCACAAGATAGTCATCATGTGTGATGCCGATGTCGATGGTAGCCACATTGTGACTCTGATCCTTACCTTTTTCTTCCGGTATATGAAGCCGCTTATAGAAAATGGATATATCTATATTGCCGCGCCTCCTTTATATCAGGTGAGAAAAGGAAAACAATTTAGATATTGCTGGAGTGAAGAAGAGCGACAAGAGGCCATTAATGCTTACTCCAGTAATGAAAACGATGCTTCTGTAAAAATTCAACGGTACAAAGGTCTTGGAGAGATGAATGCAGACCAGCTTTGGGAAACGACTATGGATCCGGACACCCGTATTCTTCGCCGAGTGACCATAGAGGATGTCGTGGAAGTGGATCGTGTGTTCACCATGCTGATGGGCGATGAAGTTCCTCCTCGTAGAGCTTTCATCGAAAAGAATGCGAAATATGCGAAAATTGATACTTAAGGGACAGGTTACTAATAACTGTCTGTTTTATACTTGTTCTTTTGACTTTATACTTCACAAAAAAAATAGCGCATAGAACCACTATTCCCTGTTTTTTGCGCTTGTCTAAAGCCAAAACAACTTCGCCTAAATCGGACACTTATTAATACCCTATCCCTAAGAAAAATCGGTATTAGGTATTAGGCGT
>JBLHJZ010000270.1:0-6692 GCA_047619515.1 Saprospiraceae bacterium
TGGAAGTAAAAAATTCCAGCTATTATAACTTCTACGGTGGTATCCGGGGAAATCTTAAGGTTATCGATTATCAGGGTCAGGTAGGGCTGAAAAAGGTAAATGACCTTGCGCTCTTTTTTCCTGATCCGATAGATACGCTGCGCTTTGGCGCTTTGTATGATACCGTCGATATTTTTTATATCAAAGGTACCTTGAATGCCTCCCCGGTCAAAGGACTGGAGATCATCGGTACTATTGGCTCAAATGTATACTCGCTCAACAATCAGGAAAAAGCCTGGGGCTTACCCTCATTTGAAGTTAATTTTGGCCTAGTGTACACTACCCTTGAAGATAAACTCCGAATCAAAGCAGATTTGTTTATAGAAAATGGCATCCCTTATGTCAATGACTTAGGAGAAGCGGACAATCTCAATGGCTTATTTGACTTGAGCCTGGGCGCCGATTACCAGGTTTCTAAAAACTTTGGTATCTTTTTTCAGCTCAATAATTTAGCGAATAATAAGCGCCAGCGCTGGGAAAATTATCCGACCTATGGGATAAATGTGTTGGGTGGGATTACAGCGAGGTTTTGATCAGTGGTGAGGGGTGAAAGGTGAGGTCTAATGGCTTCACCCCTCACTCCTCTCCTCTCACCTCTGGTAATATTCATACTGATAATCCACCACCCGATAAACCTTATCATTATTATACGACCGCAACCGAATCAAGCGTCCATCCGTATAAATTTCCACATGCCTCACTCCCCTTTCCGTTGAAATTTGCTGCCAGATTTTTCCATTTTTATATAAAAATTCTTTGGTGCCGACGATCTCATCCTTTAGTGAATTGGTGATCATAGATTTGATTTTCCGATCCGTATAGTAGGCATAATCTTCGACCCTACTTACACTTCCGTCATAATCATATTCTACCGTTTTGGTCAAATAATGAAGCTCTGAATGATAATGATAAATCTTTTTCCGAGTATTAAATGCCTTGGAATCCGGTAAATCATAGGACATTATTTTTTCTCCGATGACTTGACCCCGATTATTATACTCATAAATAGTCCGCTCTTTCAGCCGGAAATTATTGCCGAGTTCCAATCCTTTAGCATAGTTTTTCTTTTCAGCTACGCTCCCTTTTTTATCATAAAAATCGACCCAGCGATTTACCTTCCCTCTAAAGCTGGTCTCCTTAATCAGGAGATCTGGTTTGTAAGTATACCGGGTTTGAAAAAGATCAGCCCCCTGCCCTTCCCTGGTTTCTACAATCCGTCCTTTATTATCCAGGATATGATACGTATTATAAATCGACGAATCCGATTGCGTAGTATAGGAGAGCAAATGCCCATTGATATCAAAAGTACTGACCATCGTCTTGACGGATTTAGCATCGAGATTCGGCCTTACCCATTCGATGATGCTCTTTATCTTCTTGTCTGAATCTGGCGCTTTGTCGAAAGGCTGAGCAGATAGACTAAAGCAAACCAAGGAGAAAATTGCTATTGAGAAAAGATATTTCATGCTTAAAGTTGGCTATTAGCGTTTCATTTTTATTTAATTTAAGTTGGAAACAAAAAACTTGACAAGTTGGAACTAACTAGCCTTGACAAGTTGGAAACTTGTCATTATTACTTTCTTCCAAGTTGCCCCTTCGATTCACTTCGTTCACTCCGGGTAAACTTGAAAGAGTTAGCTTGTTTTTTATTATCAGCACTCTGGTTCATTTAATTCTAAATTCCTAATTCTAAATCCTAAATCATCACCTCATCCCCGAAGAAAATCCCTGCGCCACAGCACCTACCTTTCGCTTAAACACATACCGATTACCATCCATCCCCTGGCCTATATAATCGCCGTTTTGTTCAAACTGGATTTGTACGGCCATCTCAAAAGGAAAGCCACTAATATAGCCCTGTATATAGAGATAATTATTTTGAAAACTCCAGTTGCCATTAAAAGGCATATACATTTGTTTTCCACTCAAGCTTCCATTCGGAAATATATCCAGATACATCGTATTGGGAATGAGGCTATGAATTTCAATATCCCATTGCCCGACGGGGTGAAAAGGCTGAACCCTGGGCAAGGGAGGAGGCTGCGGAATATTTGGCTTTTTGGGAAATGCCGGAACTTTAGATCTGCGGTTATCCGCTGCTCTGACTAGCATCTCCTCGCAATCGGTTACCATTTGTTTATGGCCTAATTTTATAAAAGTCTGCTTCGCTTTTTGCAGTAATTCCTCATCAATATGTGCAAGATTTGAAGTGGCCAGCATTAACCTGGCCTGAGCCAGATAAAAAGCGGTCTCCTCATCTTTCGGATTTTGAACCATTAATTCAATTTGCTCCAAAATCTCTTCTTCGTCGGTTCGATCATCTGGTGTCAGTATGACGAGTACTTTGGCCAGTTCCAATAGCACTTCTATATTGTGAGGTTCCAGTGCCCTGGCTTGTTCCAATAATTGATAAGCCGCTTCCAGTTTTTGCTTATCCTCATTTCTGATCGCCGATTTATGTAATAAAATCGCTTTTTTTAAAAATAGTTCTGCTCTCGATATTTCAATATCATCCACGACCATAGACTTTACAGTAGTAGATTTATCAATATAATCATCTATGATTTCTTCCTGCCGGAGGGTACCTACTCTATTTTGAATACCGCCAATATCGCCGGCTCTGGCTACTGATCGGACATTCATCACCTCTACCGCATCTTTATAATCCCTAAAAGAGGGGTTCGTTATTTCCAATTTATTGTCCTTAATCACATGTTCTGCAAGGCTTTCTTTTTTTCGATTGGCATATTTTACGACCTTCATGATCTCATCCACCACCCTGGTAAACGCCTCATCTATATTTGCCCAGTGCTTATGTACCACAGGGTATTTTTCGGAAGGTAATAATTTCAATTTGGTCAATACGGTAGACTCCATATAAGTCGTACGGAGCAAGACAGGGATCACAAAAGCATTTTCTTCTTCCTGTTCATATCGCTTTAAAGCTAATTGAAGATCCTCAAGGCAGTTTTTATCATTAAAAAAATCAACACTGATCAGCAGTAAAATAATATCGCTTTGGTTTATCCGACGGATTTCCTCTTTATCGACTTCCAGGCCCGCCTCAATCTCTCCCCAGATATCAATCAGCTTACGCCGCTCCAGCATTACCAAATGCTTTTTTAGCTGCATAGCAAGATTATCGTCCTGGGATTCTTTTGCCCAGGAGACATACAATTTTAGCGCATCTTGTACTTCAGGCATTTATTTTAAATCTGGTTAATTTTTATCTATTTGAAAATATTTAATCAAAGTTAAGAAATTCATTCAAATTGTAAACTCTGTTAGATTTTCTATCTTTGAGGAAGTTAAAGGAGTTATAGAGATTAAGGAGGATTAAGGAGGATTAGAGAGAATTAAGGTCGAAGGTTCTTAACTCTCCTTAACCGCTTAACCCTCCTTAACCACTTTTCTTCAAAATTTGATCAACCAAAACACTAGAAAATGAAACCTACAAACCCCTCTTTATTTCTCCTTGCCTTTTTATTTCTGGTATCAGCTTGTACCCCTTCCCAAAGAATCATTGCTCCCCAATCAACTGATGATGGTCTCATTGATGTGATATTTCTTCAAATCAATGATGTCTATGAAATTGCACCTTTGGAAGGCGGTAAAACAGGGGGTATGGCAAGAGTCGCTACCCTAAAAAAACAACTCAAGAAAAGCAATCCAAATACTTTAACGGTTCTTTCCGGTGATTTTCTAAATCCCTCCGTGATCGGAACTTTAAAATATAATAACAAAGCCATAAAAGGAGCCCATATGATCGAGGTTATGAATCACCTCGGTGTGGATCTGGTGACTTTCGGGAATCATGAGTTTGATCTTAAAGAAGCAGAACTACAGGAACGCTTAAACGAATCCAATGCTATCTGGCTGGGAACCAATGTTTTATATAAAAACGAAGCAGTGGTACACTCTTTTTATCAAAACCAAAAAGATAAGAGAAAGTATATTCAGGAAATGTGGATTTGGGAAGTAGAAGATGCTGATGGGACTACCGCAAAAATCGGTTTCTTTAGTACCACACTCAATGCCAACCCGGTAGATTATGTCATTTACGAAGACTTCAAAGCAGAAGCTATCAAGGCGTATCAATTCCTTGCCCAGCATACGGATTTAGTCATTGGTGTTACCCATACTACAATCGCCGAAGACCTTGAATTGGCTGCTCTTTTACCAAATGTACCTTTACTCATGGGTGGCCACGAACATAGCCATATGATTCATAAGGTTGGCAATGTCACCGTCACCAAGGCGGATGCCAATGCCAAATCCGCTTATGTTCATAGGTTTCAGATCAATACGAAAAATAAAAAATCTAATTTACAATCCGAGCTGGTAATGCTTGATGAATCTGTTGCACTCGATCCCGAACTGTCAAAAATTGTAAATAAATGGAATGACATCGCTGATGAAATTTTCAAAAAGGAAGGCTTTGATATTAAGGAGGTGCTTGCCACGCTACCGGAACCTCTCGACGGGAAGGAAAGTACGATGCGGCATCAACAAACCAACCTCGGCCAATTGATCACCAAAGCCATGTCCGATGCTTATAATAATGAAAATGACTGTTCTATTTTAAACAGTGGTTCCATCCGGATCGACGATGAGATTAGTGGTCAACTCACGCAGTTTGATGTTATCCGGGCAATGCCCTTTGGCGGCGGCCTGGCAAAGGTTACCATGACGGGAACGCTGCTACAGACCGTGCTCAACGAAGGTGCAAACAGCACAGGAAGCGGGGCTTACCTCCAATGGGACAAAATTAAGCAGGTTGATGGGAAAGGCTGGAAAATTACTGGAAAACCTTTACAAACCGATCGAAATTATACAGTAGTAATCAATGACTTCCTCTTACGGGGTTTGGATATAAAATCGCTTAAAGAAGGCGTCGATGGCATTATCAACATTGAAAAACCGGAAAAAGAAAATATAAAAACTGATATTCGTCTTGTCTTGATTGATTATTTGAAGAAGAAATGATTTTTTTTATTTAACCACGTAGATCACATAGGTGATTTCACGTAGTACACATAGATTTCTCAAAAGAACTAAGTGCCCTACGTGTCCGTATGGATGTGACCCTTTCCCTATGTGCCCTATGTGGTAAAAATACACCCAGTGTTCATCAACCACAACGGAAAAATACTCCCCGCGCACCAGGCAATTTTCGGCACCGAAAACCGGGCATTCCGCTATGGTGACGGGCTCTTTGAAACCATTCGGATGTTCGAAGGAAAGCTCCCATTCTGGTCCTATCACTGGGAACGACTCTTCGCAGGCGCACAATATTTAAAATTTCAAAAGCTAAAAGATGCTTCTTTTTATAAAAACGAAATCCAAAAGCTCTGCAGCGAAAAAGGCAATTGGCGGATAAGATTTTCCCTTTTTCGAAAAGATGGCGGACTCTACACTCCCTTGGATTTTGAAACCGATTTCCTAATAGAAACCAGTCCGCTGGAAACTAATCACTTTGAATTGAATACGCAGGGGCTAAAAGTTGACCTCTGCGATACCCTCACTATCCCCCGGCACCCTTTGTCCAATTTTAAAACCATCAATAGTCTACCCTATGTACTCGCTGGTATTTATAAAAAGGAAAAGGAATTGGACGATTGCATCTTACTCAATGATAAAGGCAAGCTAGTCGAGGCCAGTAGTTCCAATATTTTTATTTTAAAAAACAAAAAACTATTCACGCCGCCATTATCCTCGGGCTGTAAAGATGGTACGATGCGAAAAGTAATTATGGGACTGGCTCCCGAGCTAGACCTCGAAGTTTTAGAAAAAAATCTATCCCCAAAAAAATTAATAAAAGCGGACGAAATCTGGTTGACAAATGCAGTGCAGGGGCTGAAATGGGTTGCGTATTTTCAAGATAAGAAGATGACCAACTCGATTGCCATTAGAATAATAAAGAGGTTGAATCTCTTAAAATAATTTTTGGAGATTCATCTTCTAAATAGCTAAAAAAGCCTCCATCATTTATAAAAGCGCGCCTGTTTAATATAAATTTTTCGATCTCTCACAGAAGAATCCACCTTGAATTCTATATCCAAGCCAAAATTCTGCTCCGTGCAATCGCAATGGTGAGGAACATTCTGATAAAAGTGTTTCTTCAATTCCAGGCAGTAAGCACCCAATTCCATCAACTCGTCATTAGTCATAACCGTTTCTCCGTTTAATTCTGGTAGGTTTGAAAAAGTAAGGTACTCTGCCATAAAATCCTGCCCGGGAATAATCGACCATGTCAACAACATGATTTGATCGTTGAGGATACCGGGTTCGGGAAAAACAATGCTGTATTCTTTGTACTGGACATTGATGATAAAACCGGGGTTTGAGTTATAAAGGTTTTTGGTAATCAAGACCCCGTTGGCATCCTCGTCCGGAAAAGAGCGATGTACCAAAATTCCCATAGCACAGGTAGTGTGTACAATATTATAATAGCTCCGTTCCTCAAATGCCCGCCAATTCCATAAGCTTGCCCATACCTTTTTGATGGCTTTGTCAATGGTTTTTCCGGGGTTTTCTTTCTTTGCAGAATAGGAACTGTACAAGCCTGCCCCCGAGAAAGATTCCAGATCTTCAGCGTTGGTAGAAGAGCGGAAGCGGAAAGAAGGAAAATCCTCGAAATTTTTAATTTTATT
>JBLHJZ010000271.1:0-6675 GCA_047619515.1 Saprospiraceae bacterium
TGTATCAATGGAATTAGCCTTGCGAGTCGAGAAAAGAAATGAGGAATTAGGAATGAGCTGCGTGGTTTTTGTTTGTTCGACCCAACGAATTTAGTCAGATTTACGTGTATATAGCCGTATAGCTTTTGATAACAAAAAAACTAAATCTGATGAACAAACTTTACTTTATTATCCTTTCTGCTTTTATAAGCGCCTCAGCCTATACACAAATAAATAATCCAAGCTTCGAAGAAAATGGCAATCCCTCTTTGGAATCCTGGTCTGGCTTGTGTAATCTCGCTACTTCAGAAAACGAGGGCGCACCCAATAGTGGTGACTGGTCGCTAAATCTTCAGGCCGGGAATACGCAGGGATGTTTCCCCTCTGAATATTATCAGGTACTTCCCAACATCAATTCCGGAGATCATTTGGTCCTGACCGGCTGGATGAAAAGCTCAGGACTTATACTTGCCAGAATTGGGCTTGGAACTATTGATGCCGAAGGACAGGTCACAAGCCTTTCTATAGACACCACAAGTGGGACAGTATGGATTCAAGGAACAGTAGAAACTGATATAGTATTCGGCGCAGGAGATGCTGCTGTTGTTATTCTAAATTCTGGGCTCACGGGAGGGCCAACTGGAGGGCCTGATTATTATGGCCTTTATGATGGCTTGGAGTTATCTGTCACTACCGGTATAGCTGAGAAACCTTATAGTAATGTTATTCAATTTTATCCAAATCCAGTCATCAACGACTTGTTGAAAATAACAACTAGTATTCCTCCTGAGGACTTTCTCCGCATCAGTATTTTTAATTGCCTTGGGAAAAAAGTACTGCAATGCCTTACTTACCAGGAGCGCTTTGACCTACGCCATTTACCAAAAGGTATTTACTTTATAGAGACCATTACCACAAAAGGTACTGTCGTCAAAACTATTATTTTAGGAAAATCTTAGTGCAGAGAGTTAACATAATCACTTTTTCAAGCCGTTCGAAGTATAATTTTTCGTTTACTGGCTGGTTGAAACTTCTATGGTATAATAATGGTTCTTAAATCGCAAGTTCGTATTTTTGAATTTAAATTTAAATTTATACCAAAATGAAAAACACCATTGTTTCCTTATTATTGATTGCCACATTTATTGCTTCCTGCAAAGTAGAACAAGGTCAGGAGCCAAAAGAAGAGCAAGCACAAGAAAAACCGCAAGAAAAAGTGTCAGAAAAAGAAAAAGCACAACAGCCCTTCGACTTAAAGCAATATTTTGAAGATATAAAAAAAGTCAACAACTGTATGGGAGAAGGAGATTCGTTTATGTCTCTTGCACAACGGTTGGACGATGGCATAAAAGCACCACTTAATAATATTACCTCTAGCAAAATGCTGAAAACGCTCTATTATGAAGGGGATAAACGCCAGATCGCTGCAGGGCCAAAAACGGAGGTCAAATGCTCCGATGTCAACTTCGTCGTCAAAGATCGGGTGCTCCAAAGATTATCAGTAATCGCTAATGAAGCAGCTGTTGACGTCCTCATAGATATCTATAAAGATGAAAGCCTGACTCTTCTCGGTAATGATGGCAAAGTTTTGGCCAAATCAATGTCAAAATGTGGCCAGATAATGTTGGAGAAATTGGAGCCAATTAAAAATTTACGCCCGGAAATTGGAACGAGAGTAGTCTCAAGCATTAAAAACGGTAAGGTTTTATATTAGGTCGTAAAATTCTCGACTTTTCCCAATCTTTTAATGAAAATCATGATTTTATCCCCTGCGAAGTATAGGAAGTCATGTTTATTTAATTTTTAAATTATGTTTATTCCGATAGGCGACACTCAGGTCAAAGGTGGATACTTCCCTTTTGTTTGCTATGCATTTATCATCATAAATGTATTGGCCTTTCTCTATCAACTCACCGATCCCAATATTTTCGTTTGTGACTTTGGAGCCATTCCAAATGATATAGTTAGGGGAGATGGTTATATAACCTTGATCACCAGCACTTTTATGCACGGAAGTTGGATGCACCTGATTGGTAATATGGTTTTCCTTTGGGTATTTGGAGACAATATCGAAGCGATAGTGGGTAATTTCTCTTTTGCCGGATTTTATATACTTGGAGCTTTGGCAGCTTCAGGGCTGCATATCTTATTGAGTAATAGTACAGGGGTAGACTTGGCAGCCTGTTGTAATCTCTGTAGTGGTTGTCCGGAAGGAGTAAATATCTGCCTGGGGTCTATCCCAACCGTAGGGGCAAGTGGTGCAATATCGGCAATCCTTGGTGCTTACCTGGTGATGTTTCCCAAGTCTAAGGTAAAAACATTAATTTTCTATTTCTTCCTTGAGATTCCTGCTTTTCTGTTTCTCGGAATCTGGATTGGACAGCAATTATTTTTCGGGTTTGGATCATTAGGTCCTGAGGCCTCAGCAAGTGGCGGAACAGCCTGGTGGGCACATATCGGAGGATTTGCCTTCGGTATCATCGCCGGGTATTTTGCACGTAAGCTTAAACCCAAAGGAGAAATTAGGTTTCGGGCAAAGAATGATTTTTTGTAGCTAGGAAATAAATTATTTCGGTCTAATCTTTAACTGAATTGACCAATAAATTGGTGTCAAACTATTTTACTAAAAGTAAAGATTTTGTGCCCTCTCCGAGATTCTCATTCTCTCAGCGGTTTAAGAGCATGTTAGCAGTTTAGCATGGTCTCAGTCGAACGCTTACCAAAGTATAATTAACCGTTGAGAGAAAGAGGAACGCTGAGAATTCAACCGTTGAATTATCACTAAGACAATACAACCTTTAATGTCAAAACACCTAACTAATGCCCTCTGTCCGCTGATTTCCCTCCCCGGCGATTCAATCCAATCATCAGAAACAATACATAAAATGCCACTCCTATCGCCGTCTCAATAGTATTCTCTATAAAAAAAGAACAAAACACAATGACATGTAAAATAGTAAAAAGGACATCCTGATAATTTTTTCGATAGCAAAGTGGAAAGAAAAAGGCAAAAAGAAAAATACTGAGTCCTAAAATGCCTGTCCCTGCGTAAACTGATAAAAACTGATTGTGTGGCATTTTGGGTTTTGGAATATCCGGATATTCTTTCTCATAAATCTCTTTTACGGCTGCTTTTAAATCTCCTGCTCCTACTCCGATAAGCGGGTTCCGGTTTCCGATTTTCAGACCTGCTTCCATAGAAATAAAACGCTCCGCGTCAGAGTAGTTTTTATGATTGCCTTTTAAATATTGTTCAAAATCATAGTGCATATAATTGACTTTAGCCTGGAGACTGGGCACCGTTTTCAGCGCAATAACCGCGAACAAGGCAAGCCCGCCAATCATCCCCAGTCCCAACAGATATTGTTTTGACAAAAACATAAACCGCAGACTCAAAAATAAAATGGATATATACAACACCAATAAGCCACTCCTGACAGAAAGAATATGAAGAAAGAAGAACAGGAAGATAGTGATGCCTGCTATCAGGTAACGTTCCTGTTTGTATTTTAGAAAAAAGCCTTTCCACCAAAGCGCTGCTCCACTCAAAACACTAAATGCAATGAGCAGACTATACCGAATATGATTCATAGGAGTGGGGATTGTCTGTCCTTTTTGCATATTTTCGTGGATATGCTCGTAGTCCAGCCAATAATTTATCCCCACAGGTATCGCACTGCATCCCACCACAAGGATCAATAAATAAAAAAGGCTTAGGTATTGTCGTTCGCTAAAAGGAGGAATCCCTATAAACGCAAAAGGCAACAGTAAAAAAGGCAGTTTAATCCGTAAGCGCTCTCCAAGATAGCCCAGGTCTGTTGAATAAATCCCTGAAAAAAGGACAAGCAGAAAAAAAAGGGACACCACAAGGAAATCTTTTCTCCACCAAATCTTTCGAAAATTATGCTTAAGCTCCGGATTGAATGCAATATTGACTCGCGCGCCCGTACGGACATCGAGCAGACTGATCAGCAGTAATAAGATCATGCCTATCGTCAGCAAAAACTTTGAGTATATCAAAGCCACGATCATCACACCGCAGATAAAAACCGCAAGCTGCTGCCGGGTAAGATTCAACAGACGTTCCATATTTTTTCCTTCAAAGGTTTACTTTTAATTATAAAAGTAGAAATCTATTGGCTAAAAATACCGCTTTTAATTCTTTGTTCGGTGTTTAGGGATAGTGCACTCATAACTGTCCCTAAATACTATTTTTTATAAAATTACAAAATCAGGTTTTTTCGAAATTATATTTCACTTAATAACGCGTAAGTAGAATATTATATCAATAAAAACCAACAATCCGTATATGTTTTAAAAAAAAATACTAATTTGCGAGAATTCGTTAATTCCGTTCTAATACATTCCCCTTTTAATCTTTGAACCTAAAGTAATGCTAAAAAATTTGTCACTCTTTTGAATCATACTGTTTATGTCTTTGGTAAAATAAAGACTCCTTAGATTTGTTTAATTTTTTAATCCAATCATCTACTTATGAAAAAATTTACTACGCTATCCCTTTTTCTCCTTTTGACATTTTCTATAGTGATCTATAGTTGTCAAAAGGGCACAGACGAAGTATCTCCAACCACTCTTGAATTGACGCAAGAAGCAGACCTTATTACTTACGCTTCATCAGAAGTCATTGAAGGTCATTACATCGTCGTATTTAAAGACGATGCTTTCCCTACTTTACAGGGGAGATCAATCTCCACAGCAAATTACAAAACAGCAAAAAGCGACTTAGAAAAAGAAGCTAAATCTTTGCTGGAAACTAACAGAATCGCTGCTAAAGACATCCAGCATAGCTATGTTAAAACCATAAAGGGTATTGCCCTGGAATTAACAGATACCGAAGTAGAACAGTTAAGAAAAGATAACCGTGTTGATTATATTGAGCAAGACCAAACTGTCCACGTAACTATGGGAGGCCCTCCCGGTGGTGGCGGTGGAGGCGGTGATCCTCCACAATCAACTCCTTGGGGAGTAACAAGAGTTGGTGGTGCTATGGACGGTACGAATGCAGGTACTGCATGGATCATAGATTCAGGTATCGATTTGGATCATCCCGATTTGAATGTTGATGTGTCGCGTTCTCAGTCTTTCCTATCAGGCGGTGGTGGTTCTAGCTCTCCTGATGATCAAAATGGGCATGGTTCACACGTAGCAGGTACGGTTGCTGCAATCGACAATGGAATCGGCGTTGTTGGCGTTGCGGCAGGTGCTACCGTTGTTGCCGTCAGAGTACTAGACAGAAGAGGAAGCGGTTCCATTTCCGGTGTGATCGCTGGTGTAGACTATGTGGGTGCTAATGCCGCTTCTGGTGATGCTGCCAATATGAGTCTTGGTGGTGGTGTTTCTACGGCACTAGATAATGCAGTAGTTGATGCATCTTCTGCCTGTCCTTTTGCATTGGCTGCCGGTAATGAGTCTGATGACGCCAATAATCATTCTCCTGCCAGAGCTAATGGAAATAATATCTATACGGTATCCTCTATGACATCGACTGACAACTGGTCTAGTTTTTCTAATTATGGCAATCCTCCTGTAGACTTTTGCGCTCCGGGATCCAGTATATACTCTACTTACAAAAATGGCGACTATGCTACTTTAAGTGGCACATCAATGGCAGCTCCTCATGTTTGCGGTATTTTATTGATTGGTGGTATTACCAGTGATGGTACTGTAATTGGAGATCCTGACGGTGATCCTGATGACATCGCACATCATTAAAAAAAGTAAGAAAAAAATATAATCTTTACAGGGCGGGCTATTTAGCCCGCCTTTTTTATTTAATCATAATATAATCAATGACCACTTCCAAAAAAAACTACCTCCTTTTACTTTCCTTTTTAGAAGGAGCTGCGGTGATGGCCTGCGAATTAATTGGGGCAAAATTATTAGCTCCGTTCTTTGGTACATCGCTCTATGTCTGGGCTTCCGCCCTTGCACTTACTCTCGGTGGTCTGACCTTAGGATACTTTACCGGCGGAAAGCTTTCCAAAAAATATGCCGGTAGCCATGAACTGCTTTATTGGGTAATAATCATTGCCGGACTATTATTGATGCTCATGCCATTCAGTAGTGAATTGATTATGAATACTACTATAAATCTATCTCTTGAAGCTGGCGCAATATGTTCTTTAGCGATTTTTATGCTCCCCCCGCTCATGTTTATGGGGATGGTTTCTCCTATCATTATCAACTTACTGACGCAGGAAGTAAGTGACGCAGGAAACAACGCCGGAAACGTTTATGCGATCTCCACTGTCGGAGGAATCATAGCGACTTTCCTTATGGGTTTTTATGTGATACCAAATTTTGGATTAACTATGCCGGCAGTACTTACCGGATTTTTATTGACCATTCTCCCTATTGCTTCTCTTTTATTCTTAAAAAATAAAAAAGTATCCGCCGCTATTCTTTTACTGGCTGTCACTACCTTTCTAAGCCTAAGCCCAAAAAACAGGTATACTGACGAATATAAAATACTTTACCAGTCAGAAGGCATTTTAGGCCAGGTAAAAGTAGTCGATCATCCTTCGTATCTTATTACTCCCGACAACAAGATGGGGAGAGGACTCATTGTCAATAATACCTTACAAACTTATGTCGGCCTTGATAATGATATGCAATACAGTATATGGAGTTGGGCACATTATTTTCCGACGGCAGCCTCTGTTTTTCCAAAAGGCT
>JBLHJZ010000272.1:0-6674 GCA_047619515.1 Saprospiraceae bacterium
CCACCTTGGACGACCTGATTGCGATCAAAGAATCACAAACAATACTGGATAAGGCTCGTTATAAACCCCGGAGATAGGAGAGATGTTGGAATTAGGATTTAAGAACCTGTCCAAATGGGACAAAAAGTGGGCGCTTAAGAGAAATTGGATTGAAAAAATAAAAAAGATTTTCACTGATTTGTGAAAATTAAGCAGGTTCTAGGGCTGACTTTAAACCTTTTTTGATTTTTTTGGTCTAAAAAGCAATAACCTATGACCTTTAGTGCTTACTATATTGTAACTTTGTACAACATTAAAATTTTCAAAATATGGATACTATATTTTTGTTTTTCAGTATGGGAGGGTATGAAATCGTTGTTATACTCTTTATTGTATTATTACTTTTTGGGGGTAAGAAAATCCCTGAATTGATGCGAGGCCTTGGGAAAGGTATCAAAGAATTTAATAGTGCCCGGGCGACTATCGAAGGAGAGATCAAAGAAGGGATGAAAGATATCGAAGGCAAAAAAGAGTAATAGCTCAGTTCTTTTTCTCATACTCGTTACAAAGCCAACCCTGATTGACTCGGGGTTGGCTTTGTTTGTGATTAGTTAGAATACGGTATTACTTTTGATCTTTGAAAGAAAAAACTAAACACATGCAAAAGTTATTTCTCTATTTTATCGCACTTTTTGTGCTCTTTTTCGCTTGTACTCCAGATCAACCGGAGTCCGATACCGAGAATACAACGCTATCAGTTTCTGCCAATACTCCGGTCGCAGAAGATTTACCAGTTGCCACACCTATTCCTCCACCTGATGTGCCTGTACAGAATATCAAAGCGGTGGAGCAGGCACCCAAGAAAGATTTGGTTTATCCCAAGCAGTTTTTGAAATTTAAAATCCCGAAATTCACGAATTCCAAAGTGGAGAATAATACGATGGTGGATAATAGCCAGGGGAAATACGGGCAACGGGTCAAATTGGATTGCAGCGCTTCTTTCGAAAAGGTAAATGATTTTTATGCTAAAGAATTGGTAAAAAATGGCTGGGTCAAAAACGATGCTATGGATAAGTCATTTCAGGAAGAGGATATTCGCCATTTTTCTACGAACTATATGAGAGATGAGGAAAAGTACACCCTGATGCTGGCTATTACTAAAGGGGGGGTCAATAATGTGTCTACTGTACTGTTATTGAAGGAGAATTGAGCATTTAAAGGTTAGAAGTCAAAGATGAGTCATCCCGGATTTTTCAATAATTAGAAGGGTATAAAAGTGTTAACCCTCCTTTTAGCTGTCGAAAAAACGGTATTAGGTTTTCGGTGATCTCCGAACACCGATTGCCGATTTTTTTGTGTTATAAAGGACAGATTACCAAATTAAGTAATCATCTTTATTAATATTCAGGATGACACATGTTTAACCTTTGACTTTTTCTTCATCTATCTTTAGCACTTTGACTTTAAAAATCAGCACTGAATTCCCTGGAATATAAATCCCTTCTTCGTCGATTTCCATAGGGCCGTAAGCCAATCTTGAAGGAATGAGTATCCAGCCTACACTACCTTTTTTGAAATAGCCTAATGCTTCTTCGAGACCTTTGATTGCTTTTCCTTTTCCAAACTGAAAGGTAAAAGGTTGCTTCCTTTTATAAGAAGAGTCAAAAGCCTTGTCATCCAGCAAAAAACCTTCGTAATGGAAAGTGATGATATCGCCATCCCGGGGTACCGTTCCCTTGCCTTTTTTCTTAAGAGAATAACTTACTCCAGATGATAATCGTTTTGTTTTCAATTTATGACTGGAAGCGTATTCATGGATGAGTTTTTTATCTGTCGAAAATTGTGCTGTTTGTTGCTTTTCAAAAGCTATTCTTTCCTTCTCTTCCAGCGCAGCCATATAGCGGTCATAGGCATCATAGTCCATTATTTTTAGTACTTCGATCTCGTAGATTAAAGCAGCGTTTGGGGGAATGACCTTACCTGCACCGGTTTTGCTATAGCCCAGATGTGGCGGTATGTAAAGCGTACCTATACTTCCCACCTTAAAAAGCGGAATACCTTTTTCCCATCCCCGGATTACCTGTCGATAGCCTAACTGAAAAATAAAAGGTTCTTCTCCTGACTGATCAAAGACCGTCCCATTCAATAATTTACCGACATAGCTGACCATCACATAGTCCCCGGTTTTAGGATAATCTCCGCGCCCTTCATTATCCATCAGATAATAGAGGCCATCTTCCGATATTTTTGGCTGGAGATTATTTTGCCTTAGGTAAGTTTCAAGATCAATGGAATCTAAAGCGTTGGCAAACGTAAGGGTATAACAAAAACACATAGAGAGTAATAGTGTGATTTGCTTCATGGTTGTTATTCTTTTTATATTAAAAGAAAACTACATATTCAATGCCAAGGAATCAAATTTTTCAGACTTTAATTTTTATTTAACAGAGAGGACAAGTAGTTAAGGAAGATTAAGGAGGGTTAGGGTAGTTAAGACTTAACCCTCCTTAACTCCTTTAACTACCTTGACCCCTAGTTTTGCTACCTGTCATACTGCCCCAAATCCAAATCCTCAATAATATGAATCAGCTTTTCCGCATAACGACGATCAGTGGCATAGCCAGCTTTTTTAAGACCATGCGACCATTTTTTATAATCTTTACCATGGTTTCTAAGACTGCGGTAGCGTTTTCCGGATAATAGGTTGCTATGGGAACGGAAGCTTTCCCAGGAGGTATCGTACTTTCGAAAAAAGTCTTTATGACTGTCATCGGTAAAATTAGCACAATGCCCTTTTTTACAGGATTTCGAAAAACACTTCATCCCGAAATGGTTATTGTTTTCTTTCGATAAGCGACTCTCCCCGGCATTGCTTTCGATAAGCCCTTGTGCCAGGATGATACTGGCAGGAATACCGAATTTATTCATCTCGGAGCGAGCCACATCTTTGAAGCGATTAACATAGGCGAGCTGCTTTTCTTTTTTCAATTGGGCAGCTGGTGCTGGTTGATTGTCGTAAGTCATGTTGGAGTAAGTGTTACCCCAGTCTGTATTAGCAGCTTGGGTAGTCTTAGGTCTTTCAGGTGTTTGTACTTCCATCGTAGAGACAGCAGTTGTATTGAAATCCAAAAAGTCGCCAAGCGTTTTCCCGAAGGAAAACTGCTCGGCAGAATTTGGAATAATATCCTCGGTATTGGTATTGAATTGTAGCTGCAGGTTAAAATCAGTTCTTAGAATAAATAATATCCCCAGTAAGAGGAGTCCTACTTTTAAACCATTATGCACTAAAAACAAAAAAACAGCTTGTATTATCATGCTTAAAAATTTGGTATAAAGGCTTAAGGACGTCAAACTCCTTAGGCTGGATAAGATTATTTGGATAAATTTTCTCATGGCAGGCATGTTTTTGAATAATATTTAGTATTTATAAAAAATAAATCCTCTTTTCAATCCTGCCTGTTAGTTGAGTACTTCAGTTTTTTTTAAAAATACCCGGATAAATTTAAGGAGCTGTTTAACTATAATGCAAATTAAAACAAAAAGTTTCAAATAGGCAATTATTTTAAACATTATTTGTTTTAAAATAAATAATAGCTTGTTTTGAGGATTGAGGTGAACGGACAAACGAATTTGGATACACCTATTTTACGGAAAGTATAATTTCTGCGTACGCTCTGCGATTCTCTGTTTCCTCTGCGGGTTTTAATAATTAACTGCGGAGAAAAGGAGGGAGGAGGAGCAATCGGTTTTCGGCTTTTGGTATTCGGTCACCAAGAACCAATGCATCCCAGATTTATAGAAGATAAGGAAGGCTATATGCACTTTGATACAGCAGTCTGTAAAGTCATAGCGTTTTGACTTTCTGACGTCATGACTTTCTCTCAGTCCAAAAAGTCTTCGTCCGGCGTATTACGCTTTTTGAAATCTTCCAGGAATTTTTCAATTTTTTCATCAAGGTTACCTGAATTGGCATTTGTATCAGTCGAAGCAGTATTGATATAGACAGATGAAGAAGGAAATGCGAAACTAACATTTAAGGATTCCGCTAATCTTAAGATGCCGAGTAAGATACTTTCCTTAGCCTTTAGTTCATCGGCATAAGTATTCACGTTAATGTAGCTGCGGAAAAGAATGTTTAAAGAAGAAGCATCAAGACTTGTAAAATGCACATAGTAGCCTTCTTTTCGGGTCAAAGGATGACTAAGGATAAGTTTTTTAAGCCCTTCAATGAATTTTTCAATGAGATCTGGAGAGGTATCATAGGTCACGGTGAGGGTAGTCGAAATTAATCTAAAAACCCGTACGCCTAAATTTGTGATAGCAAGATTTGCAATCGTTCCATTGGGAACAGAGACGATCGAGGTGTCAAGCGTCTGTATCCTTGTAGTTCGGAATCCCACTTCTTTGACGGTTCCTTCCACTCCACCTCCAATGATATAATCTCCAATCTGAAAAGGCCGGTCAAAAAAGATCATCGCAGAGCCAATCAGATTCTTGACGGTATCCTGGGCAGCTAATGCCAGGGCCAAACCACCTATTGATACTCCTGCGATCAGGGCGGTGACATTGACATCAAGTAAGTGAAGGATATTAAGAATACCAATAATCGAGAAAAGAATTATAAGCGACCTGCGAATGATTGGAATGAGCTGATCGTCCATACGTTGCTCAGTTCCCTCTGCAAAATTCATCGCATAATCCATTGCCAATCTAACAATCCGTATAGCCAGGACGACGAAAAGGATCGTCAAAGCGATTCGAAGTATCAGGATAATGGTTTCCGTAGCGGCAATGGGTAACTGCAGTACAGGAATCAATAGCCGAATCAGCCAAAACAGAAATAATAAGCTGATAGCCTGGGCAATCTTTATCACTTTTTTGTTGTCCAATATTCCGAACTTAAAATACGTATTCAGCATACGCTTGCCCAGCGGCACTAAAAGCCCAGATAATATTTTATAAAATAACCATCCGAAAAGAATAACTAAACCTATTGTCAGATATTGCCAGGTCGCCAGGCCAAGGAATCTTTTTTGCCCCATCGTCGGAAGCAGGGTCAATAAGCGATCCGTCCCCATCGGATAGGTTTTTTTGTGCAGACGTGATATTTGATCAATGGTCTCTTTCGAGTATAACCACTTTCCTCCGATTCGTTCAAGGTACACTTCAGGGAGTTCAATAGGGAAAGGAGTATAATAAGATTTCTGGCTTGTACTGTCTATATAATCGGGTTCCTGAGGCAATTGGTTGAGTCGGACAAACAAGCCATTGCCATCAAAAATCTGCTTGAGCATGATCGCATCCTTTATTAATGTAAGAGAATCTTTCGACCGGAATAGCGTCACAGCTGCGACGTCAGGGCGATAGCTTTCGGGCTGTAAATAATACAGATGAACATAGATCGAATTATACGGATTTTCCAGCGTTGGTTCCGGAGCGTTTGTCGATTGAGAAAAAACTGCAGCATTTAGTGTGAAAAGGAGGACAAGGCTAAGTATTATTTTTTTCATAATGGTTTTTAGCTTCTTTACTGCGAAGATATTAAATACTATAGACTCTATTCTTGCTGAGCGGGGTGAATTTTGATTTTTACATTATACCCTGTCACAAGGATAACAAAGGTTGATTATTTTTAATTTAAAACTAATCCTAATATGCACTCGGAAACAGGGGATAACTATTACTTCGCAATTCCCCGGGTCATTCCAAAACCGTTTTTTACATCCCAAACCGTTTTTAAAATTAGAGTTGCATTTGCACCTCGATGTGGTCTGTTTGTATTTTAATAAAATACAATGAGGTTCATCGGCTTTAAGGTCGTTGTTACTTTGTGTTAAAAATATTCATGGGATTCTATTTACTATCTCGTATCCTTTAATCCGTTTTTTCAGTCTTTAAAGACTCAAACCATTCTATAGGTAACATAAATGGTTTGACGATTATAAGATAAGATATAACGCTCACCCAGCGTGGATTTTAGGATACCAGGTAGTTTTTCACAGTGTTATCCCACAATAGAATTGGTCTAATAGGAAAATTGTTATATGAAAGTAAGTGTTTGTGTAAACAGGCATTGAAATCTATAAATAATCTACTGTGCTTAATCTTGTTATAACAAGAAAAAGTTATGCAGTAGATAGCGCTCTTTTATGTCTATAGGTAGTATATAGCCTATACTTTTTTATATTGATCTTCATGAAATAAAGAGAATTACTAGTCAGCATAATAGCTGATGGAGGGTTTTATACTAATGCCCCCCGCATTTTACACATTATTTATTAACTCTTTATTTAAATTTTAATTTCATGAATGTAATTGAACAAAACACTTTAAAACTGAGGAAATTCCTTCTGGCCTTTTCTTTGGTTTTAGGATTTTCAAACCTCAATGCACAGCAAATATTTTGCGGTAGCATTACAGTATCTTTAGATCCGGCCACTTGTACGGCAACAATTTCGCCTGGTGACCTTGTTGAAAACCCTGGGGACTTTCTTGGCTTCCCCGCAGGATTTGTCGTTGACCTTTTTTATGATGAAGATATGACACTGCCTGTACCAACCAGCCCAGTTCTGACAGCTGCTGACATTGGATTGTCTATCATTGCACAGGTTACTAATGTTGGTGGTGATGGTAATTCCTGTTGGACTACTATTGGCCCTGTTTCGGATTATTCAATTCCTGCCCTTGTATGTGGA
>JBLHJZ010000273.1:0-6662 GCA_047619515.1 Saprospiraceae bacterium
TGATTTTTCCAGGAGGAGGATACTCGATATTGGCTTATGACTGGGAAGGGATAGATATTGCTAAATGGCTCAACTCAAAAGGCATTGCAGCTTTTGTGGTAAAAAACAGATTACCGGACGATGCCTCTAGTAAAGTAGGGCATCTCAGCCCTTTTTTAGATGCGCGGAGAGCTATGCGACTTGTAAGGTTCCATGCTAAAGAATTTAATATTGATATCAATAAAATTGGCGTCATGGGTTTTTCAGCAGGCGGTCATTTAGCTGCTACCTTAACTACCCACTATGACGAGGATATTCCTTCTATTCAGGATTCAATAGCTCTCGTTGATGGAAGACCTGACTTTTCCATTCTTGTGTATCCGGTAATCACGATGCAATTTCCGTATACGCATGAGGGTTCTCGTGTGGCATTATTGGGGGGGAATCCAACAGCGGAACTAGTCGAACTCTATTCCAATGAGACACAGGTTATTCCAAATACACCTCCGACGATATTGATTCATGCCTCAGATGATACGGCAGTTCCGGTTCAAAATAGTTTGCTTTTCTATGAAGCGCTGATCAGGAATGGGGTCGCTGCCGAGATGCATATTTATCCTTCTGGCGGTCATGGCTTCAGTCTTGCCGTTGGTGATCATTATCTCCGGACCTGGACGGATAGGGTAGTGGCTTGGATGGATAATTTGGAAAAATAGAATTTAGTTTAAATTGAAGATCATCCTACTAAACATTATGCAAAAAACCTTGGTTAGCTACACGAATGAAGAATAATAGCCTGCCCCGAGCCTGTCGAGGGGAAGTGCAGTACAAAATTTGGCAAGTGCAGCAAAGAAAGGGTAAAGTCCTAACATGCTCTTATAAGTCAATTTAAAAAAACCGCCTTCTCCGGCACCTTCAATATCTGGACATCAATACTCTCCCGCATCGTGGTTGCCAGAGACAATCCAACATAGTCAACTTCAATCGGAAAAGACTTATGCTTTCTGTCAACCAAAACAGCAACCTGCACCTTTTTAGGGAGTATATTCATAAGCGGTTTCATAGCATAAAAAATAGTACGCCCGGTATTGGCTACATCATCGACGATAATGATTACTTTGTTGGCAATATCGTCGAGTGGCATTTCAATCGTTACTTCGGATTCCAGGGGATTAGCGGGACTGAGGCGAATACGGGTTAGGGTAATTTTGTTTTCACTAATTTTGTTCAATTCCTTATAAATCATTTTTGCGAAGCCCATACCATTATTATTGATCCCGGCAAGGATAATTTCTCCTTCCTTGAGATTTTTTTCAAGGATTTGGATGGCCAGTCGCTTGATCTTTTGCTTGATTTGTCTTTCGTCGAGGATTTTCAAAATATTTGTTTTTAATTGTAGCAGGTATACTTATTCAATTTGTACAGCTAGTTAATTTATAGTTTTATAATGGAGGCTGTCTTAAAAGTATACTTCTGCTAAAAGTGTCAAAATTTAATTCTGCCAAAAAACACACTAAAGCCGAATTATCTATTGGTGCCTTTGTATCTTCGTGGCTATTATTTTACTTTCAAAATTCCAGGGAGTCTTTTTATACAGCCCACGACAACTTCAAAGAAGTCGTATTATCAGCAAATATCTGTAAAGGTCGTGTAAGCTGATTAAACAATGATAATCAATTTATAATTCTTTCGCCACACAGTGCTTAAGAAGTTCAAAAATATTTATATTTAGTCTAAATTAGAAATTATTTTCACATTCAATATGTAAAGTTTTATTTTAGCGCAAAAGTGATAGCTTCAAAAATATTTTTAGAAACAAAATTACCATGTTACAACAGATTATTTTTATCATAATCACGCTTTCTGCTAGTTACTGGGCGTATAACCAGTTTATGAAAATACGAAGAAATATCTTTTTAGGAAAAGAAGAAGATATCTCCGGGGATGAAGGTGCCAGATGGAAAAATGTATTACTGGTGGCTTTTGGACAAAAAAAGATGTTTAAGAATTGGATTCCGGCGGTCTTACACTTTTTTATCTATGCTGCCTTTGTGATCACCCAAATAGAATTGATAGAGATATTTATTGATGGTTTTTTTGGCGTTCATCGCTTTTTTGCAGATAAACTGGGCATTTTTTATACTTTTATCATCAGCTTTATTGAGATACTTACTATACTTGCTTTAGTGGCTACTATCGCTTTTCTTGCCCGTAGAAACCTATTGAAGATTCCCCGGTTCCATAAGTCAGAAATGACCTGGTGGCCGAAACTTGACGCTAACCTAATTCTCTTTGGAGAGTTAGCCTTGATCACTGGCATTCTTAGCATGAATGGGGCGGATACCGTTTTACAAAATGTCAATCCGGAGGCCTACCATAACACTGGATTCTTTGCCATTAGTGGCTGGTTGGGGCCCTTACTTTTTGGAAGTCTGCCTGAAGGTGTTTTAGTGCTGGTCGAAAGATTTGGCTGGTGGTTGCATATTTTGACGGTTCTTGCCTTTTTAAATTATTTACCAAGTTCAAAACACTTGCATATTCTTTTTGCCTTCCCGAATACCTGGTATGCTAAGTTGACTCCAAAAGGCGAGATGCAAAATATGCCTGAAGTGATGGACGAAGTGAAATCCATGATGGGACTCACCGAGGATACCGGAGAAGCGGCTACTGAAGAAGAACTTCCGGAGTTTGGAGCTAATGATATTTTTGGATTAAGTTGGAAAAATATAATGGATGCCTACACTTGTACCGAATGTGGGCGCTGTACAGCAGTTTGCCCGGCAAATCTGACCGGGAAAAAATTATCACCGAGAAAGATATTGATGGATATCCGGGATCGGGCAACGGAGGTAGGTGAAAACCTGGACAGTGGGCATCAAAAATTTATTGAAAAGGAAGCCAGAATTGATGGCGTTGCATTGACCAAAGACAATTATGATGATGGAAAGACTTTATTCGATTATATTTCAAGAGAAGAGCTTCATGCCTGTACTACTTGCAATGCCTGTGTGGAAGCTTGCCCGGTTTTGATTAATCCTTTGGAGCCTATTCTGAAAATGCGGAGATATGAAATATTGACAGAATCTGCGGGCCCATCCGATTGGTTGCCTATGTTTACCAGTATAGAGAATAGTGGCTCTGTCTGGCAGGTACCGGACGAGCGGGTAAAGTGGGCGAAAGACGCTTTAGAAAAAGAGTAAAAAATTAATGATTATGTATAAAAAACTACTTTCTTTTATAGCTGCACTTTTAATCGTTTTTGCTTCTATTGCACAGGATACCTTTTCTATTGTTGCTGTTGATTCGGTAACAGGCGAAGTTGGAAGTGCCGGAGCCTCTTGTGTGGCATTGGCGAATTTTGGCTTGCCACCGGATTTTTTAGGGGTGCTTTTTCCCGGTGTAGGAGCGATAAACAGCCAGGCTTATTACCTTTCTCAAAATCAAAATAATGCTACTGCCCGGATGAATGCGGGGGACGCTCCACAAGAAATTATTGATTGGCTAGTGGCTAATGATATTCAGGGTAATCCAACATTAAGGCAATATGGCGTAGTCAGATTGGTTGATAATGAACCTTTTTCAGCAGCTCATACAGGGGCGAATACTGACGATTATAAAGGTCATCGTACCGGACCAACTTATTCCATACAAGGTAATATCTTGCTCGGGCCTCAAATCCTGGATTCCATGGAATATAATTTTTTAAACACTGAAGGCGATCTAGCTCATAAATTAATGGCCGCTATGCAAGGTGCCAATGTCGTAGGGGCAGATACAAGATGCGCTGGTAATGGGACTTCTTCTTTGTTTTCTTTTTTAAAAGTAGCTGGACTGAATGATGATTTTGGTAATCCTTCTCTGGTACTCGGCGTAGATTTTCCCAATAATTCCGGAAAAGAACCAATCGATTCCCTTCAAATACTATTTAATCAGGTTTTTCCTCCTGTTGGTACCCATGAATTATTGGATATAAAAACACAGGTCTACCCAAACCCGGCACAGGAAGAAGTTGTTCTTGAGATAGAAGGAGTAGTTGACCTAACCGATTTTGAATTATCTATTTTTGAGATTACGGGCAGAAAAATTTATCAGTCAAACATTTTAGAAAATAAAACGATAATCTCCAGAGCTGAAATTGGACAAGGAAATTTGTTTTACTATCAAATCAAATCAAAAAGCAAAAAATCATTTAAATCTGGGAAAATCATTTTCAATTGACCTTTGACTCCCTCGTATTTGAAAATGACTATTTTAAAAATATAACCTATACCTCTTTATATTCATGCAAGAACCACTAAAAATACCAATCATGGCAGATCTAGCTGCCGAAGGAAAAGAACCAGAAGTTTTGTTTTGGGTAGGATGTGCCGGAAGTTTCGACCCAAGAGCACAGAAAGTTACCCTTGCGTTTACAAAAGTATTAAATGCAGCCGGTGTGGACTTTGCTATTCTTGGAAATGAAGAAAGCTGCACTGGTGATCCAGCCAGACGGGCAGGCAATGAATTCGTTTTTCAGATGACTGCCTTGCAAAATATAGAAACACTGAAGATGTATAAGGTCAAAAAGATCGTTACCGCCTGTCCGCATTGTTTCAATACATTGAAGAATGAATATCCAGCTTTAGGAGGCAACTACGAAGTCATTCATCATACACAATACTTGCAGGGATTACTGGATGAGGGTAAAATTGCGATCCAGGGTGGAGCATTCAAGGGTAAAAAAATCACTTATCATGATAGCTGTTACCTCGGCCGTGCCAATGGCGTTTACGAAGCTCCTCGTGCAGTCTTAAACATGCTCGATACGGAGTTAGTGGAAATGAAACGTTGCCGTACCAATGGCCTTTGCTGCGGCGCCGGTGGCGCTCAAATGTTTAAAGAAGATGAACCAGGAGACAAAAGGATAAATCTTGAACGCACAGAAGAAGCACTGGAAACCGGAGCTAATATCGTTGCGGTCAATTGTCCTTTTTGTCTTACTATGATGCAGGATGGAATCGCCGCCAAGGACAAACAAGAAGAGGTGATGGTGCTCGACCTGGCGGAATTAATTCTAAATAATATGAAATAGATAATAGGCCAAGCGGTCAAGTAGCCACGTAAACAAACGCCTTGAACACTTGAGCCCCTGACCATTTAAAAGCTTAAAATATGGAAGATTATAAAGTGCTATCAGACGATTCTAAGGTTTGGATTTACCAGAGCAACCGGCCTTTTACAGCAGACGAACTTAAAAAACTACGGCCTGTGCTTTCGAAATTTGCAGATCAGTGGGTGAGCCACAATCAGCAGCTTAAAGCCTATGCGGATGTATTCAACGATCAGTTTATTGTACTCATGGTAGACGAAAGTATGGCAGGGGCAAGTGGCTGCTCCATTGACTCTTCTGTTCATTTTGTCAAGCAAATTGAAAGCGCTTTCCAGGTCAATTTATTTGACCGGATGACTTTTACCTATCAGGACGGGAATGAAGTAAAGGCTGCACCAAGAGAAGAGTTTGCCCGTTTATATCAATCCGGTGTAATAAATGACAATACCCTTGTTTTTGATACTTTGGTAAAAACTAAAAAAGATTTCCAGGAAAGTATGCTAAAGCCGTTGGGACAGAGTTGGCATAAGCGAATGGTCTAATCAGCGGGTAATTTCTTATTTCAAATTCTTCGGCTCAATAAATTTCACCCTTTCATCTACAATTTTTCTATTTTTATAGAATAATGTAGCTAAGGTGGATTGGAATGCCCACTTTGTAACATAAATAAAAATCTATGTTTGGTAAAGTTAAAAAATGGCTGGGTATTGAAGGTGTTAAATTAGAGCTTATTCTTCCTGAAGAAGTTTCCAGAAAAAGCGGCAAGCTCAAGGGAATACTAAGGTTCTCTTCTATGAATGAGCAGACGGTTACCTATATCAAGGTGGTGATGGTCGAAAAATTTAGCCGTGGGAGAGGGGAGGAGAAGCTTATTGATGAATATGAATTGGGCGATATTGAGCTTAAAAAGGAGGTCCAGGTACCGGCGGATGAATCCATTGAAATCGAATTTGAACTGCTTTTCGATCTAATGAAGTCCGAAATGGATGAGATGCAGGATAAAAATATTCTTTTTGGAGGTATTGTAAAAACGGCGAAATGGATTAACGCAGTTAAATCTGATTTCCGGGTAATTGCTGAAGCCAAGGTAAAAGGGGTGGCATTAGATCCTTTTGATAAAAAGATGCTAAACTTAAAGTAAAAAATGGGCTGTGGGACTCCACAGGCCATTTTTTACTGACCTCACCCCTCACTCCCTCAGCTCTCACCCCTGATTACCTCTCACCTCTGATTACTGCTCTCCCTCTTTCCGCTTATTCTCAAATTCCTGAATAATTTCAGCATCCGTTTTATATAGGTTTTCCAACATAAATTTTGCTGATTCCGCAAAATCGTTATTCGGATATTTCTCAATAAACTCCTCGTAGAGCACTTTTGCCCCTTCTTTATTGCCCATATTGTCATCCAATGTGAAAGCTTTCAGAAATAGCGCTTGTGGCGCTTTTGGATAAGAAGAAAACGTTGAGAGTACCAAATCATAAATAGCGATAGCACGATCATGCTGTTCGACATTTCTTGCAGTTTCGGCAGCCTTTAACAGTATTTCAGGGCTTTTAGGGTCTGTTGCATTTGCCGCAGCATAAGTCTCACAGGC
>JBLHJZ010000274.1:0-6653 GCA_047619515.1 Saprospiraceae bacterium
AAGTTGCTTACGCTATTGGTGTGGCAAAACCGGTCGGCCTTTATGTGGATACTTATGGTTCCTGTAAAGTCGAAGGGCTTATAGACGGAGAAATAGCTAAAAAATTAGATAAGCTTTTTGATCTTCGCCCGGCAGCTATCGTTAAGCGTTTTGGTTTGACCAATCCCATCTTTTCAGAAACTGCTGCCTATGGCCACATGGGTCGTAAACCTGGTAAGAAAACAGTGACAATTGGCTTAAACGGAAAATCTGAAAAAGTAACCGTTGAAACTTTTACCTGGGAAAAATTAGATATGGTTGATGCGGTCAAAGAGGCTTTTAACTTAAAATAAGGACTATTTAATCAAGCGAATTCCCTGATGCTTGCATCGGGAATCGGGATAGTTTCTCTTAACTTTGTTATTCTTGTTACCAGTTTTAATAAATCTCTAATTAATAAAAAAGGCGTTCTACGGAGCGCCTTTTTTCATTAGTCTTCGAGGCTGCAAACAGGAGCCATCTTGAATTTTTATTTGACGCTGAAGGACGCTGATCTTTATGTTTTTTTATGTCGATTAGTGCCGAAGGCCCTAACAAAAACAGCACTTTAACATAATAAATCAGCGTCCTTCAGCGTCGAAAAAGAATAAAACAGCGGTTTCAAAAATTTGGGATGCCCCATGCTTATCAAGTAATACGCTGATCAAAATCTAAGCTTGCTCACTTCTTTTCAAATGAGTCATCACCAACCGAATCTCCCCAAAGGAATACTCCTCTCCCAACTTTGCTTTGGCTTCAGAAAGAGTTTCGATAGGAGTATTTTTAAGAAACGATAGGATGTGTTTCACTTTCTTTTTTTCTAAAAGGCTGAAAATATCTAATTCCCCCAAACCTAGATAATAGGAAAGGTGGCTTTCAATAGTCCCGCGAACTAAATCCCTTTCTTTTGCAATCTCGTCAATACTTTTGCCTGCTTTAAAAAGGTTAAAACTGGTTTCCTTTGTATTACCGGGTTGCTGTTTAGTAGCGGATTCCTTTTTTTCTTTTTCCTCGAATTGATCGCGATACTCATCACCAATCTCATTTTCATTACAATAAGCTTCTATCATCTCCAGGATTTCATCACCAAATTGTTGCACTTTTTTAGGGCCGATTCCGGTAACTCTTTTTAAATTTTTCAGGTCAGTCGGTAGGCTATGGACAATCCCCAATAAAGCTTTAGTGGGCAATACCATGTAAAGCAAGACGTCCAGGTCATTGCTTTTATCTTTTCGCCATTGGATCAGTTGATCGTTGAGTACAGGATGCGCTACTTTTACAATTGGACCCTTTATTTTTGGAGCAGTACTCTTTGTCACTTCATAATCCAATTCCGCATTTGCCTGAGTACGAATATATTTATGGGTGAAAAAACCATCGAGAGAAGCATTAAAACAGGCGTTTTTGGTGAAAAGTGCTTTTTTGAAACTTTCCAATTTTTCTCTTGCCGTTTTTTTGAGTGCCTGGTTATCCGTCACTATGGGGAGGTTTTGAACAGCCGGAAGCAATTCTTTTTTTATTTGATTTAAAAAATAATCACTGGCTTTTTGGACGCGCTCTTGCAGGATTTTATTTTCTTCAGGTAGCTCTTTTTGGTTGAAATAATAAGGCAAATGCGATTGAAATTTTGTCGCAAATGCAAAGACAGTAGTCTCTGCTTTAGTTTCCAGGTTTTTCAATTGCTCCGCCACGTCCCCCTGGAAGGAGTTTTCGTGTTCGAGGAATAAGCGGTATAACTGTGCAAGATGATTTTTTTCTGTTTTAAAATCGAACAAGTCATTCAGAAGCGTTTGCTGGTATTGCCGTTTAGACAATTCGAGATCATTTTCACCAGGGGCATTTCGATCAGCTTCCTCGGTATAACGTTCGACGACCTGATCCGTGCGAACACTCGACGATCCAATCTGCGTCCGGAGCACAATACCTTCAAAGCTCTTACAGCGGCTTAGCGCCACATACACCTGGCCATGTGCAAAAGCAGCCTGTGCATCTATGATCGCCCGCTCGAAAGTCAATCCCTGGCTTTTGTGAATAGTGATCGCCCAGGCAGCTTTTAATGGAATTTGAGTAAAAGTACCTGTAACTTCCTCTTTTACTTCTTTGCTCTTTTCGTCGAGTTTATATTTCATGTTGTTCCAATCGACAGGATTCACGATGATATCGAATCCGTCATCTTTGCATTTTACCACGATACCATCCTTATCGATAGAGGTGATTCGCCCGATCTTCCCGTTATAGTACAGCTTTTCAGGAGAAGCGTCATTTTTTACAAACATGACCTGGGTGCCTACCTTGAACTCCAGTAACTCATCAGTAGGGTAGGCATTGCCCGGAAAATTACCATCTATCTTCGCTTTATAGCGATAGCTCTTTCCTGCCAAAGCTTTTAATTTCTCGTCATTGATCTTCCGGGCTGATGCATTATGCGAAGTCAGAATAATATATCCTTCCGCATCATCAGGTTTGAAGTCAGGGCGGTAGCGGCTGTTGAGCAACTGCAGCACCTCCTTATCCAGTTGGTTATTCCTGACCTTGTTGAGCAAGTCGATAAATTTATGGTCTGCCTGTCGATAGATATGTTTGAGCTCTATCGTTACCGGGTTTGATTTTTGCAAAGCGAGGCTACCAAAAAAATAGAGCGTTTTATAATGTTCACTGAGCAGGCTCCATTCTTCGTGTTTGATCACCGGCGGCAACTGGTGCAAGTCCCCGACCATCAATAATTGCACCCCGCCAAAGGGTTGGGAATAATCCCGATAGCGGCGAAGTACCTCATCAATCGCATCCAGCAGGTCGGCACGTACCATACTGATCTCATCAATGACTAATAAATCAAGGCTTTTGATCAGCTTGATTTTTTTACTGTTAAAACGTTTTTTACGAACTTCCTCCCGGACTTGCCCCGGCACCATAGGCCCAAAAGGTAATTGAAAAAAAGAATGGATCGTCATACCACCAGCATTGATCGCCGCTACTCCCGTTGGCGCTACTATCGCCATCCGTTTGATGGCTTCCTTTTTTATAGTATGCAGGAAAGTCGTCTTACCTGTTCCGGCTTTTCCAGTAAGGAAAATATTTTTGTTGGTGGAGCGGATATATTTATGCGCAAGGTCTATTTGAGGATTAGGAATTGCTGTCATTGTCTTTTGTTTTTTTTAACCCTATTGTTCTTCGTTTCGATTTTGGATTAAGTAAAATATTTAGAACTATGTTAAGTATAAGCGAAAGGTTTCGTTCCTCCAAAATTACTTGTTAAGGTATCACATTTTGTGATACCATCGCCTTCTTCTATATAGACTCCAAGTACACCAAAATTCCATAAAAATTTATAGACTTTTTTACTTTTTTTATTTTATCTGATGTGATATGACTTACAATTTCTGTAAAACGGCCAATGGGGAGTAGGTATTTGGAGATCCCTAATGACTTATTTTGCTGGTAGTAAATTCAGCGTTCCCTCTGCGGTTCTCCTTCTCTCTGCGGTTTTAAATAACTAACCGCAGAGAGAAGGAGGTTCACGGAGGGTTCAGGAATTAACGCCAGTTATATACCGATGCCGAAAAGGTTTTGGAAAACCTTCCTAAGTAGACTTCTTTACAAACTTCGTCAGGATCACAATACTTTGCCCATCTACTTTGCCTTCAATGTATTCAGCATTATTGGGATCGAGCCGTATTCTTCTGATGGCCGTTCCCCGCTTAGCAGTAATAGTAGACCCTTTTACATTTAATTCCTGAATGAGCGTGACCGAATCGCCCGATTGCAGGATATGCCCATTACTGTCTTTATGTATAATCGCTGTATTGCTACCGCCTGACGTTGCCCATTCCAGCGCTTCTTCATCCAGATAGATCGAACCAGCCAGATCCTGCGCCCAGCTTTCAGCACTTAATCGGTGCAAAAGGCGATAAGCCATCACCTGAACAGCAGGGACAGCGCTCCACATACTTTCGTTGAGGCATCGCCAGTGGTTGGAGTCCAAATCAGCTCCGGTCACTTCTTCCAGGCATTTTGAGCAAAGTACCACCTGGTTCTCCGGTTCATCTGAAGCCTTCGGAGGAACGATATATTCGTGAAGTTCTCCCTCTGCAAAGCATAGTTCGCATTTGGATTCGGAGCGGGTCAGAAGAATATCGGAAATGGCCATTTTATGATGCTTTATTATTTGAATTAGGATTGTGCAGAAAAATTATTAGTGAATAAAAAATACGGCTCACCGATCCTAAAATTCAATTTTTTTTTCAAAAAAATTGAATTTCATGCTCAATGATCCTACTGCAAAATGTTGAATAATGACGGGAGACTGGATCATTGAGCACAAAGAGAGGGATTTTCGTAAGAAAATCAGAACTTTGGGATCAGTGAGCCAGAAAATTCTAAAATTATTCTAAATACTCCTCTTCTTTAAATAAAAGGAATGCAAAGATAATCAATATTACCCCTTTTTCAACAACTCATTTTGATGTGCCAATAATTCCTTAATGTGAGCCAATAGTTCAATGTCCTTGGGTGTCTTTACCGTTTTATCCTTTACATCCTCAGCCTTGTTGCGCAACCGGTTAATAAATTTGATCACCATGAATACGGTAAAACTGATGATGAGAAAATCAACCGATACTTCGATTAGTTTTCCATAGCCGATAGCAATTTCCTCAAAGGTGATGCCGCCGTCAGTTTCTACCGCATCTCTCAATATAAGTTTTTTATTTTCCCAGTTGGTGCCGTTGGTCAGAAAGGAGAGCGGTGGCAGGAAAACCTGTTTGACAAGTACATCCACTACCTTGTTAAATGCCGCGCCCATGATCACCCCGATGGCGATATCAATCATATTGCCTTTGATGGCAAACTCTTTGAATTCGGTTAATACTTTTTTCATCAGGTGCTATTTTTGATGGCAAAGGTATTACAGTTGATTGGATTTTTAATGGCTATAGGATAATACTACTGTACATATATACTGACGTCGAAATGATTTGGGAATTCCAAATCATTTTCGAATCAGTATATCCTGACCAAAGAGAACGAAAATATTCTCAATCCACTTTGCGTCAGGTATAGAATAGACTCAAGGACAAACCCAGGAATAATAATCGTAGGTTCGACTTCAGAGAATTCACAGTAATCATATACCGACGACAAAATGTCATCGACGATAAACCAGCACAAAGAACATTCGTGCTATAAAGGCAGGTTCAATTTTTCTTTGAGGTATTTATGGTAGATGTAGAGTACCAGGATCGCTCCCAGAAAGGCAATGATCAAACTACCTATCCACGAATGTCCAAGCAATCTGTTGATCCCGATGAGCCCTCCGAGGAAGCCGCCTACCACCGATCCGATGATGCCTATGATCAGAGAAGATACCCACCCTCCTTTTTCATTTTGAGGGGTAACCATTTTTGCTCCTGCTCCGGCAAGTAATCCTATTAAAAGCCAACCTATTAGTCCCATGATGTTTTGTTTTGTTTAAAGTTAACAAATAACAATAGTCCATTATGTTTTCATGCGGCAATTTTGCCATAATTCAGTAGTTTTTCGATCATCGCTTTATTTTTAATTAACTCAGGGTCGATTTCTAAGTTGAATAAAAATAAATTGAGCATGAGTTCATTGAAATAGCAGGTTTTAATATCAGCGAGAGAAAAACTCTTTCGGTGTTCTTTTTCGATATTCAAGTAGTGAGCTGCCTTGGCAATATTCACACTGCTCAACGATGTATTGAAATGATAATATAGTTTATTTTCATCTCTAGACTGACAGTGAGTCAAGCCGGTAAATTGCTTAGCGTCTCTAAAAAGAAATTCAATTTGGAAACGGGCTTTGTAATATTTGTAAATCAAATAGCCATCTAAATCCAAGTTTGTTGAAAAATATAAGGCATAGCGTTCAGTTGACTCTCCTGCTTTTAGGAATTCAACATAAGCCAGATTTATTTTCCTTTTCAATCCTACAGACCAACAAATGGTTTGATAAACCTTAACCTCTTCATCTTGATGAACTAACTTGAATCGACGTTTATCTATTTTTGTAGTCTTAATTTTTCCATCGTATTTTGTAGGTCTTCCTCTTCCTCCTTTTTGAACTTCATTATAAAGGTATTTCAGATTGGCATCTTTTCTGAGTTTACAGATTATCTCTAAATCCGTTTGCTCACAAACTTTATTTACAAAACTATTCTTAGCAAAATAGCCATCTACGGCTAAATGTTTGGAAATAGTGCTTACTTGTGGTGCTGCATCAATAATCGTTTGAGCATAAAAATCTACAAGACTTATTCCTTGTTCATCAAGTTGTGCTCTACTTATGGTCTGAACAGCTTCCAGGTGAAAAGCAGTATTATCATCAATACTTACTGCTGCTAAACCACTGATTTCAAGACCTCTAGCTGCTCGCCCTAAACATCCACTGTAGTAGTAACCAACATGTGGAGTGTGTTTCCCACTTTTGGGAACATAAGAAGGGTCGAATGCCAAAATAATAGAACCTGCGAATTGATCTTTACACAACTCAATGTTGAACGAAAGGAAGTCGAAGTCCTTTTCAAAATGATTGTGGTAAGTCATTTCATTGAAATCACCATACCTGGTCATGCCTTTAAAATTGTATCGACCACGCATGGATAAAAACAAAATAAT
>JBLHJZ010000275.1:0-6647 GCA_047619515.1 Saprospiraceae bacterium
AGTGAACGTACCACTCAACACGCTATTCAATCGCTTAAAAAAGTACTTTTTGAAAAAAATGTCGTGGAAAATGTCGTACAGATCAATATTCCGACAGATCGTTCTTATATGCATATTGATACCATTTTCACCCAGATTAATACCAATCATATAGTAGCTTTCAAACCCATCATTGTAGATGGCCTATCTAGTAACGTGGAAGTACATCGAAAAGATGGAAGCTATGTGCTATATCCTTCTGTCAAGGATTTCTTCCTTAAGGAAATAAATCCGGATATGGAATTTATATTGAGTGGCGGTGGAGAGTCTCCGTATCAGGAACGCGAGCAATGGACAGATGGTTGTAATCTCGTCGCTTTAAAACCTGGCGTCGGGCTTACTTATGATCGTAATCCAAAAACTGAAGAAGCTTTCAAAAAAGCGGGATACCGGGTGATCCACGCTACAGAATTTTTGGAGCGTTTTAAAAATGGCCTTGAAAATCCGGCGGAGGTAAATAATACTATTATTACCTTGCCTTCCAATGAACTGTCCAGGGCCA
Source organism: Saprospiraceae bacterium (assembly GCA_047619515.1). Classification (GTDB taxonomy): domain Bacteria; phylum Bacteroidota; class Bacteroidia; order Chitinophagales; family Saprospiraceae; genus JAHDHW01. The sequence continues at coordinate 542 of JBLHJZ010000275.1, forward strand.
GAGGGGGCTCGCATTGTATGACTTGTCCGGTGATCAGAGGCGAGGAGTGAAAAGTGAGGGGTGAGCTTACCTTGAAGGTACAGGAAAATATAGGACTTCATGGATAATTGATAATTGATAATTGATAATTAAGGGTCTTACGAAAAGGGATGGATCGGTTTTCATGAGGCTTTAGCTCGCCCCTGCCGGCACAGAACGTGTCCGTAGGTACCGGCGGCGGGGATCCCTCCGCAAAACTCCGTGCTCAACGATCTAATACCGGATCATTGAGCACGAAATTCAACATTTGCGGTAGCAAATAAGAATTTTGGGATCCCTGCCCTCCGGTAGGTGGGAGTGAGCCTGGTTTTTAGCAGAATATTTAACACAAATAATTTTTCGTGACACTCCTAATTGAAAATTGAAAAAGATGTTTGAACATACTTTCCAAAAGAGAGTCCGCTATGGAGAAACTGACCAAATGGGTTACCTTTATTATGGTAATTATGCCCAGTTATATGAAATCGGGCGGGCAGAGTTGATTCGTTCAATCGGATTAACCTACAAAGACATGGAAAAAAAGCAGGGTATTCTGATGCCTGTCGTATCAATGAATTCGAGATTTGTACGCCCGGCACTTTATGATGAGTTATTGACTATCAAGACGATACTCCGGCATTTACCGGAACAGGACATCACGTTTTTTCATGAAATCTTTAATGAACAAAACAAACTTGTCAACGGCGGCTCCGTAAGACTCTGTTTTGTAGAATCAGCCGGAGGTAAACGGGTACGAACTCCTGAATACTTAAGAACAGCGTTATCGAAATATTTTAATTGAATTTGATCAGACTTCAGGATTTTATAACTTCTTAAAAAATAGCATATTTTTTGAAAATACCGAGTGGCAAAGAAATCCGTAATTTCTTTTTTAATTTACCGATCATCGTCATTATTCTTGATTGGTCAAAAGTGCATTCCTTTCCGGGATTCCTCCAAGTGCCTATCTATGATGTGATTGTATTTATATTGAATGAAATCAAAAGAGATACCCTGGTTTCCAGAGCCAATTCAATAGCCTTTAGTTTTTTTCTGTCTATCTTTCCGGGGATTATTTTTATTTTTACGCTAATCCCTTATATCCTGCCCTTTTTCGACTACCTGATCATTCCTTATATCCAGGAAGACTTATTAGCCAGAAATCTTTTAGGAGAAGTTGATTTTAATGCCACCATCATCCAGCAAATCGGATACCTGCTATCAGAGGTGAAAATTTTACCGGATAATGCCAGAGAGGAAATCACGGAAATGATTACTAAATTAGCCACCCAAACACATGGAGGAAGACTCTACTTCGTACTAATATTGACGGTATTTTTCTCCTCCAACGGGATGATGACCTTGTTCCGCGGATTTGAAAAATCACATGCAAATACTTTTAAAAAGAGAAGTGTACTCAAAAAAAGAGTGACCGCCATACTCCTTACCTTATTGATTGCTTTTCTGGTATTGATCGCTGTGTTTTTGATTGTTCTCGGACAGACACCTCTTGAATCTATCCTTAATTATTTTAATGCCAACCGTTTTCAAACAAGCCTCGTTCAGTGGCTAAAATGGATAGTCGTAATTGCCCTGTTTTATTCAGGTATCTCGGTCATTTACAGGTATGGAGCCTCTACTTTTATCAAGTTTAGATGGTTCTCTCCCGGCACAACACTAGCCACCATTCTATCCATTCTATCCTCCATTATCTTTTCAATTTATGTCGAAGATTTTGGCTCTTATAATGACATATACCTCTCTTTTGGAACCATCATAGTCATTATGTTATGGATACAAATCAATGCTTTTACCTTACTCGTAGGCTTTGAGTTGAACGCAAGTATTGCCGTCAACAGAGATTTAAAAATTGCTAAGGAAGAATCGGAGTGATTGAGTGCGTGACATATTTGCGGCTTTTAGCTTTTAGCAGTTGGCAATTAGCTTGATTCAATTTTTTACAAACTAGGTCACACACTCGGGGAGATTTTAAGTTGCCAGTCAGTAGTACTTCGGTTTCGCTCAATACAAGCCTGATCCTGCAAAAATTTAAGTGCAGATCATTGTTTTTAGCAGAATAAAGACTGCGCATTGATGACTGCAGACCGATAACCTAACTTTCTACTTCAGATCTTAACACACCTTCTATTTATCCTATACTAGAAACAAATATATATTTGATTCTGTAACTCAGTCCAAACCCTACCGTAAAAAATACTAACCGCTTGCCAGCTATATCGTACCAGTTAATAATTGGTACTAAACCATTCGAGCAATGTATATTATTTTGTAACCCGAAACGAGAGAAAGCGTATAAAAACCAGTTATCAATATTGCCTCAGGGTTTTATTATTAATAAAAATGACCAATTTAAACATCAGAATCAATCAAACTAAATATAAAACTTACGACTGTAACAAATTAGAATATAAAACAACCCGTAAACTGTCACTATGAACCACAAGTACAATCGTAAGGATACAAAAGACCTCTTGTATCTGTACGAAACACTATCAAAAAAAGGAATAGAGGTAAACTTACTTGAAATTGATTTCCTTAATCTTATCACGCATTTAGAAACTGGGTATAACCTATCAGAAGCCATAGAGGTGGCTGACCATGGTTTGGCCAAGTTCAAATTTTCTCCACTTCTTCATACTTGTAAAGCACGTCTTTTGATTGATCATGGTCAGGAAGAACTGGCATTTGAGTCATTGGATAGGGCAGAAGTTTTCGGTCAATCCTTTATTGAAACGGATATTCTCCGGGCAAAAGCACACCTTTCTCTCAATGAGGTAAAGGATGCCCAGGAAATCATCTACGATTTGAAATTCAGTTATCATACTACGGAGACGGAAAGAAGTAATATCCTTTATGTGGAAGCATTAATCCATGAGCAGGAAGATAGGTATGATAGTATGTATACTTGCCTCGAGGAAGCCGTCGGGTTGAATCCATTCAATGAGGAAGCCTTACAGAAATTATATATCGCTGTTGAACTAGCTAAAAAACATGAAGAAAGTGTAGTCCTCCATAATTTTGTTTTAGATGAAAACCCTTATTCCCACACGGCTTGGTTTAATCTAGCTCAGGCACATTACTTCCTCTTGGCATACGAAGAAGCACTCGATGCTTTCGAATATGCTTTCATTACAAATGCACGCTTTGAACCCGCTTATAAAGAATATGCGGAGGTTTGTTTTAGTTTAAAACTATATCAAAAAGCGCTGGATGCCCTGGAGGATGCTTTGGGATATTTTGAAGCAGATGAAGAGCTACTACTCAAAATTGGGCAATGCTACGAATATCTGGGTAAAACGGCTAAAGCCAAAATCTTCTATTATCGGGCTTTAAATTTCAATGATATGGCCGATGAAGTGTATTTCCATATCGGGGAATGTTATTCCAAAGAAGGAGAATACACTAGTTCCCTACATTTTTATAAGCAGGCAATCGACATTGATGATCTTCGGGAAGATTACCTAATGGCATTGGCCAAATCTTATTGCCAGGTAGGTCGATACCAAAAAGCTTTACCCTTATTTCAGAAAGCGACGGAAATGGGACCTGAGTTAAGTGCTAATTGGGTAGAATATGCCTGGTTTTTGGTAAAAATTGGTGGGCTGCAAGAAGCTTTGGAAGCCATTGAAGAAGGAGAAGAAAATTCCTATGGCGCTGACTTGTATTATTGCAAAGCTGCCATCTTATTCAAAATGGAGGATAGGACAGGTGCATTGGATGCTTTAGGAGAAGCACTCATGGTAGATTTCGAAGACAAAGAACTATTTTTCAGCTACCTGCCTATGTATCGAAAAGATAAAGATGTACGAGCGATTATAAAATATTATTCAGTAGAAGTTTAATAATCGACGATACACTTGAACTTATTCTATATACATCAAAGTTCCCTGGTAGTTTTACTACTGGGGATTTTGTTTTTATACCATTTTCTTTCGTATTTTTATGAGCATAAAATCTTAATTCAAAATTCCAAATTAATCATGTGTGGACGGGCAAGTCTAACCAAGCAACAAAAAGAACTTGAACAAAGGTTTCAAGCCGAATTCTATCAGGAAGATATCGAACGGTATAATCCCCTGCCAAGTTATAATATAGCCCCAACGCATATACATCCCGTAATTACGAGTGCAAATCCTGATCATTTTCAAGCCTTCAAATGGGGATTGATTCCACATTGGGCAAAAGAAGCAACGATTGGCAGTAAAATGATCAACGCCAGGATTGAAACGATACTTGAAAAACCAGCTTTTAAAAATGCCATCAGCCTTCGCAGATGTCTGATACCCTTTGATGGCTTTTATGAGTGGAAAAAAATACCCTCCGATAAAATTCCATATCGGATCACACTCAACGATCAGGGTCTATTTGCCGTAGCCGGGATCTGGGAACAATGGGATGCACCCAATGGTGAAACCATCTTCAGCTTTTCCGTTATCACGCAGTCCTCCAATGATTTGATGAAAAATATCCACGATCGTATGCCCGCCATCCTGCTACCTGACCAGGAAAAGCATTGGATTGACAAAAATCTTTCCGCCGAGGAGGCCTTATCCCTGATTACTTCTTATCCGTCCGAGCTAATGAATGCCTATACCATATCCTCCAGGATCAACAAAGTTTCTCAGAATGATCTACATCTTTTAGAAGAAATTCCTTTTGACCGGCCGATTCAGGGTAGTCTTTTTTAGTGGGCGGCCTTAAGTCGGCAGTTCTCAATCGGCAGTCTGTTCCTGTTTTTTGGAGTTTAGTATTTCGTAATATGCATTAAACGGTTTTCCTATTCTTGAATAAAAAAACTCCCGAATTTTTAATTGTAAAGACTTGATCAGGCTTGTACTGAGCGTGGCCGAAGTACTGCGGAAGGCAGACTGAAGACTGCACATTTAGAACTGCCTACCAAAAAACTTGGAATCCTAACTAACTCTTCCCATTTTTACACCAAAGACAGACCGTAAAAACAAATGATCGTTTACCTTCTTTTTAGATTCGCCATCCTCGTGATCAAAATCATTCCCTTTTTCTTGCTCTATATTTGCTCGGATGGGATCGCTTTTATTTTACACCGGGTCATCGGTTACCGGAAAAAAGTGATCCTAACGAATCTACGTAATGCCTTTCCTGATCAATCACCATCAGCCATTCAAAGCATTTTAAAAAAAACTTATAAAAACCTGAGTGATATTTCGCTCGAAGGTATCAAAGGCATGAGCTGTAGCCAGGAGGAATTGATAAAGAGATATAAATTTTTAAATCCCGAAGTTGTTTACGATATTTTCGAAAAGGGTAAATCGGCTATTGGCCTTGTCGCTCATTATAATAATTGGGAATGGGGCGCTTTTGCTACTGCACCACAAATCAAAGGAGAGGTTGTCGGCGTTTCAAAGTCCGTCCGAAATCCATATATGGATCGTTTTATAAAAAAGAACCGTGCGAGATTTGATGCCAGGATTATCCTTATGAATGAAACTGCACGGGCGCTCATCGAAAATAGAGGCACTCCTACCCTCTTTGTATTGATAGCCGATCAAAGTCCATCGAACGCCCGAACGGCACACTGGCTGACTTTCCTTCATCAGGATACCGCCTGCCTCATCGGTCCTGATAAAATAGCAAGGCGTACCAATTACCCGGCGATCTATTTCGATGTCCGCCGAGTCAAAAGAGGGTTTTATGAAATCACCGCAAGTTTTCTCCACTCCAATCCTTCGGAACTAAAACCCGGCGGGCTTACTGATCTTTATATGAAAAAATTGGAAAAGGTCATTATTGATAACCCGGAGAACTGGCTATGGTCGCATCGTAGGTGGAAGAAGAGGAGATTTAAGAATTTGGAATGAAGATTGAGGAATTTGGAATTTGGAAAATTAATCCTTATTCCTAAATCTTAAATCCCAAATTCTCCTCTCCCCAGCGAAAGCTATCCATGTCCAATCCTGCCAGATCAATCACCCGATCAACCACCGTAGCCGCCAATGCCTCAAAATCTTTTGGATCACTATAAAAAGAAGGGCTGGCCGGGCAGATTATACCACCAGCTTCGGTGATCGTTTTCATATTATTGATATGG
>JBLHJZ010000276.1:0-6647 GCA_047619515.1 Saprospiraceae bacterium
ATGCTGATTAGGTGGTTAAAAATATATACTGCAAAGTTAAAGCTTTTGAATGGTTTTTTAACAATGATTTTGGTCACTGGGTTGTAAGATTCTTGCTTTTTGTGGAGTTTTTGTGTAGCTGGCAAATTTATTTGCCTGGCTGATTCGTTCATTATCAACTGGGCAAATAAATTTGCCCCTTACATTTTCCGGATTTCTGTTTCTTATATCAAAACATTTCCATATCTTAACATTTCTTATTCGTAAAAATTTAAAGATGTATGATAACCCTGATAAAACACATGACGTTTTTTTGAGTCACTCGCATGAGGATGCAGAGATGGTTAAACTGTTGGCTCGAAAACTGAAAACAGAAAAAGGGTTTAAAGTTTGGTTGGATCAATGGGAAATGATTCCAGGGGAACCATTTGTATCAGGCTTGCAAAAAGGATTAGTGAAATCCAAAACCTGCGCCATTATTTTTGGACAAAGAAAACCAAAAGGCTGGGTACTCAAGGAAATCCATAAAGCAATCAACCTGCAAGCTCAAAACGAGAATTATAGAGTAATGGCCGTTTTACTTCCGGGTGCCATCGAAAAAAACGTTGATGATTTTGTGGGTTTAAATACCTGGATAAATTTTAACACAAGCATCGACGAAAAACGAGCCTTTCATTTACTTTGCTGTGGAATTAAAGGAGTTGCTCCTGGTGATTTGTTTTTAGATGATGAAAACTCAACAACGAAAACCCGAATCAAAGGCGCCCTAACCCTAATCCCCCGCCCCACCACCGTCATCGGCCGCGAAGTACAACTCGAAGCCATCAAAACAGCTTTTAATGAGAAAAAAGAAATCATACTCGTCAACGGCCTCGGCGGTATCGGCAAGACCACCGTCGCCCTGGAATACGCCTGGCAGCAAAACAACTTCGACCACGTCGCCTGGCTGGAGATCACCGATAAGATACCCGATGCATTTATCAACAGTACCCTCCTTAAAAATAGTCTTAAAGTAAATGAGCTACTGAGCCAGGTACCTCCGACCCAATTGTCCACCCAGGGATTTGAACTTATTCTGGATGCGATGAACCAACTCCCCGGCGATAACCTGCTGATTCTCGATAATGCCAATAATCACGATGAACTGATGGCGCAGATGGAGTATTTGCAATCGCTACATTGGAAGATACTCTTTACTTCGCGTATCGATAGTCACTTACTGGAAGGTGACCTTCATTCTATTTCCATTGATGAATTGTCCTTGCCGGACGCGGTATTGTTATTTAAAGAACATTTTGATGTTGAAGCGGCTCAGCAAAGTCTCGTAGAAGCGCTGGTCAAAAATCTACATCACCATACCCTCCTGATCGAAATGGTCGCCCGGGCAGCTAAACAGCAGAAAATAGCTTTGCCCGATTTGGCGGAAATGGTACAAGAAGCATTCATTCATCATGAAAAACTGAATGAAGAAGCTATCCGTACTGGAAAATATGCGGGTGGAAAAGGGATGCCGAAGATAGATAGGATCACTCTTTATATTCAAAAATTCTTCCAGGAGATCACGGAACTGACGGAACGGGAAAAACAATACCTGCGCTATTTTTGTCTCTTGCCTTCTAATGATTATACGAAAGAAGAACTGATTGATTTCTTTCAGGTCGAAGAGGAGACAAATCGGAATTTTAACGATGTGTTGAGTGCTTTGATTAAAAAAGGCTTATTGTCTTATAAGGATACGGAAGAAAAGAATACTTATAAGCTGCATGCTTTGGTACAGGATGTGGCAGTGAGGGACTTGAAGCCGGATGCGGAGAATTGTGAGATAGTGATTAAAACTTTTATAGATAAGCTCAGAATAGATCAAGCAAAAGATAATCCTGTTGATAAATTTAAATGGATTCCTTTTGGAGAAAGGATAGTCGAATTGATAAAATCATTGACATACGGAGAAATTATTGAATTATTTCACTGGTTAGCATTCAATTACATGAATACGGGCCAATATCAGAAATCTAAAGATTTATTAGAACCATCGCATTCTATCGTTGAACAACATTTTGGCGATACACATGCTAGAACAGCTGTTTTTCAAAATGATTTAGGATGGACTTATAACCTATTGGGAAAATACAACGAAGCAAGCCTACAATTGGGGAAAGCTCTCGATTCTGATATTAAAGAATACGGGGAAAATCACGCAGGAGTGGCAATCACTCGTTCAAATCTGGGAGTGGTATACCTAAGTTTGGGAAAATATGGAAAAGCGCAAGGCTTATTGACAAAAGCGCTTACCTCTGATCAGGAAAACTTTGGAGTAAAGCATCCGAAGGTCGCAACTCGCCAATCAAATTTAGCGATGGTATACAGGGAATTGGGAGAATATGAAAAAGCGGGGGACTTAATGGAGAAAGCACTTGCCTCAGATCTTGAAAATTTTGGAACCACGCATCCGAAGGTGGCGATTAGACAATCTAATTTGGCTTTGGTCTATCAGCAATTAAAAGACTATGGGAAAGCCCGAGAATTGTATGAATCAGCACTTGCTTCCGATCTTGAAAATTTTGGAGCCAAACATCCGAATATCGCAAGCTATCAATTTAACTTAGGCGTACTTTATTTTTATATGGATGAAAAAACCACCGCCAAAGATTATTTTCAAAAAGCCTATGATCTAAGTAAAGAACTATTAGGAGATTCGCATCCACATACTAAAGCTGCGAAAGAGTGGCTGGATAAGGTGTGCTGACTCTTATTTCCTCCGTGGGTTCTGTGCTACTCGGTCCAGGGTGAAACCCGAGGGGTTTTCAAAACCCCTCGGGTTTGTCAGCGCCAGCTTCTGCGCTTGAAAATTTTGGAGCCAATCATTCGAATATATCCAGGGTGAAGCCCAAGGGGTTTTCGAAACCTCTTGAGTTTGTCAGAACATTCAAATATTAAAAACAAACACACTGTCATGCCAAACAAACTACCCTTAAAATCAGGTGAATTTTACCATATCTACAATAGAGGAAATAACAGGAGGCTTATTTTCATAGATGAGGAAAACTATCTTTTCTTTTTGAAATTAGCTAAAAAACACATCTCGCCAATTGCCTATATTTATGCATATGCACTTTTGCCTAATCATTTTCATTTTTTGGTACAAATAAAAGAAGATGAGTTGCTGGAAAAGCAGAAAATAGATAATTCAAAACAGGTTTCGCAGAAATTTGGAAATTGGTTTAATGCATACACAAAAGCTTTTAATAAAAAATACAATCAGGTAAGCAGCCTTTTTCAAAGCCCGTTTGAAAGAACTTTGCTGAAAAGGGAAGATCAATTTGTTTATTATGTTTACTATCTGCATTGGAATCCTCAAAAACATGGATATGTGGATAGTTTTTTAGATTGGCCGCATACCTCTTTTCATAGTATCTTATCTGATAAGCCTACTAATTTAGAGCGGGAGAAAGTTTTGGAAAGCTTTGGCGGGAAAGATCTTTTCTTTAAATCTCATGTCTCCTGGATTAAAGATAAAGATTTTGAAGTTTTGGATGATGAAGGATGAAACCCAGGCAAACCCGAGGGGTGCCGCGGTGAAACCCAAGGGGTTTTCAAAACCTATTGGGTTTGCCTGAGGCCCCAAAAATCTCCTCCAGCCAATCCTTATTAGCAATAGGATTCAACATCCTGAGCTTAGCCTCAATATTTCTCCTTTTTTGATTGAAAGCCGAAGTCGTCATGGTAGCACCATGGACCTTGAGCTTGTAGATACCTTTGGCGATTTTTAGCATATTATTATTGGCCTTTTTGCGGTAGTCGCTGATGTCTTTATTGCGGAGGAGGTACTTGCGGAAAGCCTCGATCAGGGAGTAGAGCGCTTCAGTTTCCTCGAGCTCGTAATAGCTTTTTAGCTGGATGATTTTGGCGCCGAGGTGATAGGAGGAATCAGTGAATTCTACATTGTGTAAGGTCTGGAGTGCGACGGGGTAATTCTTTTGGGCATTATAGAGTGTAGCCCGGTTGTAGGTGATCGCGTTGAATTTCTCTTCGGGGATGAGATAGCTTTCGTACTGTTGGATAAAAGTTTCTGTCCAGTCGAAGGCTTCGAGGTGGGCGCTGACGGTGATGATATTTTTAAAAGTCCATTGAGAGAGGTAGCCGTTGGGAAAGATGATTTTATTTTCGAGCAGTACCTTGTATAGATCGAGCAGTTCTTTATGATAATTGCTTTTACCAGAATTTATTTTTTTAATACAAAAATTGATAGCGTATTTGTACAGGTTCCAGCGTTCCAGTTTTGGGAAGAGTAATTGATGCTGGAGGAGGTCGGATTTCGCCTGGATATCTTTCGCATCCCAGACCGGGTAGGTTTTCAAAACCTACCCGGTCTTGTCACAGGTTGACCAATGTTTGGTATAATTCGTAGCTTTGCCAAAACATTGAAACCCAGAATTATGATCGTAATCACCGGTGCACTCGGATTTATTGGAAGTTGTTTGGTCAAAAAACTAAACGATGAAGGGCATACTGACCTGATGGTCGTAGATGATTTTTATAAGGATTACAAAGAATATAATCTCGATAAAAAGCAAATCCAGGAATGGATCCATAGAGATATCTTTCTTGATCTTTTTGGAAAAATGCATAAGCGGATCGATTTCGTTTTTCACCTCGGCGCGCGGACAGATACTACGCTAGCCGATAAAGCGGTTTTCAAAAAACTCAATCTCGATTATTCCAAAGCGGTCTGGGAAATATGTACCCGGCATAATATCCCTTTGGTCTATGCTTCGAGTGCGGCAACTTACGGGGATGGCGAACATGGCTACGAAGACAGCCATGAGATCGTCGACCAGTTAAAGCCACTAAATCCTTACGGGGAGTCAAAAAACGATTTTGATAAATGGGTTTTAAAACAAGATAAGCAACCACCTTTCTGGGCAGGCGTTAAGTTTTTCAATGTCTATGGCCCCAACGAGTACCATAAAAACCGGATGGCTTCTGTCATCTTTCATACGGTCAATCAGATCAAAGCTACGGGAGAAATGAAGCTCTTCAAATCTCATCAAAAGGGAATCGCAAACGGCCACCAAAAAAGAGATTTTGTCTATGTAAAAGATGTGGTCGATGTCTTGTATTTTTTATTTAAAAAACAAAAAGGTAGTGGGCTTTATAATCTCGGAACGGGTGAGGCGCGTACTTTTCTGGATTTGGCTACCCTGACTTTTGGAGCAATGAACAAGGAGCCAAAGATATCTTTCATTGATACGCCGGTTGATATTCGAAAAAATTATCAATACTTCACGGAAGCTGATATTTCGAAACTACGGGCATTGGGATATAAGAAGCAATTCCATAGCCTGGAGGAGGGGGTTGGGGATTATGTGACAAATTATTTACTGGCAAAAAAAGTGTGGTAATAGATACTAAATTTACCCGTCATTTGCATGCATTACTCTGATCATCTATACAGATTCGCTCTCAACTCCGCGTTCCCTCATTTTCTCGGTGGTAAGTAGTATATAACCGCCGAGAAAATGAGGACACGCGGAGTTAGAAAACTTCAGTCAAAAAATAAATGGTTTTCGGGTGGTTTTCAAATTTTCCCACATTATAAAGAAGTTTTTACTTTTTATCTTTAAATAATGGGAAAGGAATTCCAGTCTCAGCGTTTTCTCCTTCTCTCTGCGGTTAATTTTTTAAAAACCGAGAAAATGAGAATCGCAGAGTAAGCACGGAAATTTCATTTCCAGTGAGTTGACTACTTGTATTCACCGCATCTTATTCATAGCCGAATAAAAAATCAAATACCACTCGCCATCGGTTTTCATAAACCGCCTTTGCATCCCGAAGCCATCTTTGGTGGAAATATCTTCGGTAATCACATCGCCAAGACTAAGAAAATTTCGCTGGTATTCCCCTTTTTTGCTATTGAAAGGTTGGTGCATTTTCCAGTCACTTTCCTGCCAATGGAAATTGCCACCAGTCACCGTCAGGCTATCGGCATTGGTGGGTAAGCCTCTGAGCGGAAAGAGTACATGTGTTAGCTGGTACAGGCTATCATCGTGAAACCGGACATAAAAGGTTTCAAAGTCGGCTGGCATCCGCTCTGCTTCGCCAGCCGAGAGATTGGTGTTCTGGAAAGATTCGGTTTTGCTGGCTGCCATCTTTTGCAGTTTCAGGGTAAAAAAGGTAGCTGTAGCGATTACGCCAACTAAAAATCCGATTGCGTATTTCATGACTTTGTTTTTAAATAGGTATTATAAATCACCTAACTGCGGCCTGATAATAATTTCTTCTACGACAGCAGCAGGGCTCATCTTCGAGGCGCTCATCACTGCAATGGCAATGTCGTCAGCCTGTATTAAGCGTTCCGTCGGCAAATCCACTCCGGCCCAGGCATTGGACCAGGTGACTCCCGGCAGGATACTCGTCACTTTTATCCCTTTGTCTTTCATCTCTTCTCTCAATACTTTTGAAAATCCCAATAATGCGAACTTGGAAATACTATAAGACCCGCCATTAGGGTAAGCCAGGATACTCGCCACAGAGCACATATTAAAAATATGCCCTTTCTTGTATGGAAGCATCTGGGGTAGTAAGGCTCTCGTTAGGTAATAAGCACTGTAAAGATTTGTTTCGATCATGCTTTCCAGCTTACCGTCCTCTTCGTTATGGATCTCCCC
>JBLHJZ010000277.1:0-6644 GCA_047619515.1 Saprospiraceae bacterium
TTATTATATTAGCATAAAATATAATAAAGCAGATTCGTATGTCAACAGAAAAACTCAGCCCGGAAATAATCAAAGACTTTCTTCAATTAATCAAACTTGAAGATAAAAAGCTACTGGAACGGCGCAAGCGCCTGTTTGTGAATGCCCCGCAGGACGAAAAATCATTGAAAGAAACGAAATTTGGTATTGCGCTGTCCGGTGGAGGTATTCGTTCTGCTACCATCAATCTCGGTATTCTTAAAACATTCAATAAATTTGGTGTTTTAAAAAAAGCCGATTACCTCTCTACGGTATCCGGCGGCGGGTACACCGGTGCTTATGTTCAGGCCACCTTGAAGAACGAAGGCAGCTATGAAAAACTCTTCGAAGATAAACATGTGGAATATATGCGATCCCGGGGAGAATATTTAATGCCGGGAACCGGCTGGATGAAAAAATGGAATATCCTTATTCTTACCGTAGGATTTGTCATTAGTTTGCTTATGAGTTGGATGAGTCCGGTCATTATTGTTACCTTATTTTATATCGGTTACACCATGATTGGAAAAATCAGTAATATGGAAAGCTGGTTGACCGGATTCAGAGGAATATTGGAAGGGTCTCATATTCTTACCTTTAGTATTTATATACTAGGGAGTATTTTTCTGTTACATTTTATCGTCAATATAGCTTTAAAATATAGCGTCGGGGTCTCCCGGAGGTTTAACCAATTGGAATCGATATTTATCGGACTCGGATTAGTCTGGTTAGTAGCCTTTTTATTGACGGGATTGACGGTGAATGAATCTCTTGGGAAATATGAGTATTGGCATTACGGGCTGGCAGCAATATTGTTGGTAATTGCAGGATTTTTTACTAACCCAAATGCATTGAGCTTCCACCGGTTTTATAGAAATCAATTGGCAGAAGCCTACCTGCATTTTACCGGTGATTTGAAAAATGTTCGCTTAAAAGACTTATTTAGTTTCGAAAGCGGAAAACAGCATGATTATCTCGCCCCCTATCCTTTGATAAATACCTGCCTTAACCTTCAGGCAACAAGTGATGAACGGTTTTCGGGATCAAAAACAAGTGATTACTTTCTATTGTCTCCTTTATATTGTGGCGCAAAGCTGACTGGATATGTGAATACCACAACCGCTGCGGATTATCGCTTGATGACTTTGCCGGCAGCGACTACCATTTCCGCAGCCGCAGTGAATCCTGGGATGGGTATGTACTCCAATAAGCTGTTGAGCATCATCATGACATTAGTGAATGCCCGCCTTGGCTTTTGGGTAGCCAATCCTTTGAAGAGAGTGAAGTCAGGACTGGTGTGGTGGCCGATTTATTTTTTCTATGAATTGATGTCGCTGATAGGTACAGACAATTATAAACTCAATATCTCTGATGGAGGGCATATTGAAAACCTTGGTGTGTATGAATTGCTTAGAAGGAAATGTCGATTGATTATTTCGGTGGATGCAGGCGCTGATCCGACCTTTACTTTTTCGGATTTAGAAAACCTGACGATTCGGGCTCGCAACGAACTGGGAGTAGATATCCATTTTAGGGATGGAAATATTCCTGAAGAAGTCATTCGGCCAAAACCATCTCATGGCTATTCCGAAAAGCGTTTTGCCATAGCAGATATTTATCAGCTTTGGGAAGAAATCACCCCTGAAGATAAAAATGGAGACCCCATTCTGGACAAAAAAGGAAATAAGGTCAATGTATTAGTCAATTATAATAAAGTAAGGTCTTTAACAAAATTGATGAATGATAAGGAATGTAGAGAAATGGAAAAGGTCATTGCCACATTAAATGTTCAGGAAAACATCAATGATATTATAGATACGCTTGGCATTAAAGATAAATTCAAAATAAAAAAAGTAGTTGACAGTTTAACACAAAATTCCAATTTAAGAGCGCTATTTTCTGTTTTATTGAAAATGCTACGCGATGCAAATGTACTATTGGAAAAACAACTGGAAGGAAAACTTAAGGATGATGCCCTTGTCCAAATGTCCTTGAATCAGGTGGTTGATACTATAGAAAATCGCATGTTGAATCTGCTAAAAGTCGGAACTTTTGTTTACATAAAATCCTCTGTCACTGCTCCGGAAGGAAAACCTCAACTCGGAGATCGCAACAGTCTCGCCTACGGTACTTATAAGTACAAAATCTATCATCCCTCTTTTCCGCACGAGCCCACTTCCGATCAGTTTTTTGATAAAATCCAATGGGAAGCCTATTTCCAGTTGGGGCAGTTCATTGGCTCGGAGGTGATTGGTGATGCAGACCTGATTACATTTAGTGCTAAAGCCAAAGAG
This sequence comes from Saprospiraceae bacterium, assembly GCA_047619515.1. Lineage (GTDB taxonomy): Bacteria > Bacteroidota > Bacteroidia > Chitinophagales > Saprospiraceae > JAHDHW01. Next base: position 2,313 of record JBLHJZ010000277.1, read on the forward strand.
CAATTTAATATTGAACAATTACTTGATCATTTTGATAATGAGGTTCCACTCTTCGAGATTCGGGATGAGGAAATTGTTCCGGAACAAACCGAAGAAACCTTGGTTCAGCTCGAACCACTACCTTCCATGGCTGCGCCAAAAGCCGAAGAGGAAGAAGTCGATCGATCTGAATCGGTCTCTTCAATGACAGAATCTGTATCAGAAAGTAAGGCAAGTATCGAAGCTCCTATTCCAAAAGCCGAAGATGAAAAAGTAGTATTAGGAGAAGAAGTACAGTATAAGATGTAAGCGGAATCCTGATGGTTTTATGCTTATAAGAGAAGTGGTTTATTGGATTTTAGCCATCCCGATAATTAAAAATCATTTTTTTTAAAATAATAATTCCACTTACTTATTTGTTAAAATATTGATTATCAAGTAGTTAATAGGATTAATTCGTATAGTACTAGATATGACTACAGTACTATGTATTGCATAGTACTGTATTAGTTTGTATCTTTGCAATATGAAATTAGAAAATGCAAAGGCTCAAATGAGGAAAGGAGTATTAGAATTATGCATCCTTTCGATCATATCAGAAGGGGAAGCCTATCCTTCTGATATTATAGTCAAGCTGGTCAAAGCGGAATTGATTATAAAGGAAGGGACGCTCTATCCTTTGCTCACGCGCTTAAAGAATGCGGGCTTACTCCATTACAACTGGAAGGAATCAACGTCAGGCCCTCCAAGAAAATATTTTCAAATCACAGAAGAAGGAAAAGATTTTTTAAATGGCCTGCTAGGCGCCTGGAAGCAATTGGTCTTTGCAGTTTCTGAATCCACTAAAAATTATCAACAACAATGAATAAAGTACTCAACATCAACTTAGGAGGTTATCCATTCACCATTGACGAAAATGCTTATACTTTTTTGAGCGAATATCTAACGTCGATCCACAATCACTTTCGGGATTCCGAAGGATACGAAGAGATCACCGGGGATATCGAAGCTCGTATGGCAGAGCTGTTTCAGGAGCAGTTGAGTGGACGGCCGATCGTCACGACCAAAGACATCAATAACGCTATCGCTATCATGGGGACGCCTGAAGACTTTGGGGTGGAACCTATGGAAGAGCCTGTACATCAGGAGTCGGGTAAAGGCAAAAAGTATAAAACCGGAAAACGGCTTTTTAGAAATTCAGATGATGAAGTGGTCGGAGGTGTTTGTTCAGGACTGGCGGCATATTTTGGTATTGAAGATCCAGTTTGGATTCGGATAGCCTGGATCGTGTTTACGATCTCTGGCGGACTTGGAATCCCTGCCTATATTATCTTATGGGTGATCGTACCCAAAGCCGAAACTGCTGGTGATAGACTGGCGATGCGGGGGCAGAAAATCAACGTATCCAATATAGGAAAAATAGTAGAAGAGGAAATTGATTCTTTTTCAGAAAAGATGGAACACTTTGGCAAAGAGTTCCAATCAAAAAAAAAAACTGGAGAGACTGGATTTAAACGCCCCAATGGACTTGGAAGCGCCGTTAAGAAAGGGATTTCACTGTTAGGTTTTGTGATTTCAAGAGTACTTTTTGTGCTCGCTAAAATCTGGAAACCTATATTTTTTATAGTAGGATTTGCACTGATTATTGCCTTATCCGTTATGTGGATCATGTCGATAATCGGTTTTTTTATGGCGCTCCCTTATGCCAGTTATTTCTTTGCCGGTTCCAAAATATTATCCTTCCTCGGCGTCGTCAATATATTGACTTTAATCGGCGTACCACTTCTGGCATTGATCATGTTCCTGTCAAAGCATGTTTTTAAAACAAGAACAAGCCCCCATTTCAAAGCAGGGATGTGGTCCTTTTTTGTAGTAAATATTATTAGTTTATTTGCTATAGGTAGTTATCAGGCTTCGCAATTTAGTAACCAATCATCACTCTCAAAAGAAGTAGATTTGTCGGCAATCAATATGGATACTTTACAAATAAAAATAGCATCTGATCCTTATCCAAATGCTACTTTTATGATCGGTGATCTTAAGGTTTCGGATCATAGACTTATCTCCCGTCATGTACATCTTGATATCCAAAAAACTACTGGTGACCAGTTTGAATTAACCCAAGAAATATATTCTTATGGGAACAGTGATAGCGAAGCTACGAAGCTGGCTGGCACTATCGAATATACGGTTCAATTGGAGGATAACGCGCTTATCTTTCCTAAGATTATTGAATTTCCAAAAGGAGAAAAATGGCGAAACCAATTCGTTACCCTAACGCTAAAAGTACCGGAAGGGAAGTTTATTTATTTGCAGGATGATCTATGGTCAATTGGTCATGATATAGAGATAGATCGCAAGCAGGAGTATCCTCGCTTTGAGGAGAACCAAACCTGGCGCATGGATGAAAATGGCCTGGTCAATCTGGAATTCCTTAGAAAATCTCTGAGAAGCGAGGAATTTAAGTTCAAAGATTTTGAAAGTCTACAGATCGAAGGCCAGATAAAAGTGACGATTGAAAAAGGAGCTGTCCATAAAATTACGCTGTCCGGAAAGCCTCACTTCCTGGACAAAATTGAATTTGTGCAGTTGGATAAGACCTTGACGATTACCTCAGAAAACGATTATGTGACTTCCCCTATCCGAATGACGATCACTTTACCTCAGTTAAATCTGCTCGATCTCAAAAACACAGATGATGTGAAAGTGCAGGGTTTTACACAAAAAACGATGAGGGTTAAACATGATGGGGATGATGAATTGGGCATATTAGCACAGATTGATTCTTTATACCTCAGACAAACCGGAAATTCTGAGGTGACGCTTAAAGGTACCGGCGTTTTTCTGGAAGCTGTCCTTGATAAAAGCACCAAATTGGATGCTAATAGATATAGCCTGAAAAACGCAAAAATTGATGCTGGCGTTCATTCCAGAGCTTCCCTTGCGGTCTCGGATTCGCTGTGGCAATATATAGCTGGAGGTGCACAGATAACAGTGGACGGTTCGCCAGTGATTGATGAGAAAACGGATTCGGATCAATAATCCTGATAAGTGACAGATAATAGACTTTATCCCAAAATTTTTTGTACGTCAGAGCGGCTACGAATGCCGAAAACCGAATAAAACCGTATTAAGAAATACTTTATTTGATTAGTTGATTTTTCAAGACCACAGTCGTCAGGCTGTGGTCTTTTTTATAATAAACTTAAGTTGCGAGCTATTGTAGTTGCCAGTGTGCAGTTTGATCCTGCTAAAAATAATGATCAGCACTTAAATTTTAGCAGGATCAGACTTGTACTAAGCGAAGCCGAAGTACTGCTGACTGCCAGCTGCTGACTTTTTAAAGTCGAAGAAATCCGCAACTTGAATTAATAAATAAACACTTAAGCTTTGTGAACGCAGTGCCTCTTTGTGAGCGCTGCGCTTATAACAACTCAGTCGCAATCAGTCCAAAAATAAAAACCCGAAAATCAATCACATACAATTTAACCCACTATCTTTACCGTTTTGATACCACGATGAATATTCCAAAAATACAACTGCTCTTTTCGTTATTGTTACTCTTAGTACTGACTTTGCCGGCTTGTAAAACCAGCAAGAGGGCAGGGGAGTCTCTTAATCTAAAACCAAAGTCTTCCAAAGTTTTATTAAAAAAATTAGCCGCTAATAGGATAGAAGCAGAATGGCTGAGCGCCAAAGCCAAAATCACTTATAAAGACGATCAACAAACCCGGAAATTTATTGCGAATTTTAGGTATCGAAAAGATAGCATTATCTGGCTCAACGTAAAAAAGACCAGTGTCGAAGCCGCTAGAATTCAAATTACGCCAGATAGTTTTTTTATGATAGATCGTATTAATAAGGAGTATTTCGCCGGGAGTATAGAGGGTTTAGAAAATAAATTTAATCTACCACGACGTACCTCGGAGGATCGGTCAGTCTTTGACATGTTACAGGAAATGCTACTCGGTAATCCGGTTTTTTTCGCGGGATCAGGGCTGGATTCGGGTATTGACGGGGAGGAATATTCTTTAAGTGGTAGTTCCGAACATTTTAACAGTGAATATCGTCTCTATGGCCTTGATTATCTCCTGACCGCGATGAATTTTTTGACTGATGATAAACAGCAATTCCTTAAAATCGAAATGGATCGATCTGAGACAGAAGAAGAATACCCGAAATTTTCGTATTTTCGAACTTATAAAATGAATACGCCTCGACAAGGCGACGTCGAGATAAAAATTAATTTTTCGAAACTGGAACTGAATTCACCTAAGACCATTCGATTTGAAATTCCAAAAAGTTATACCCGGATTAAATAAATTCGCTAAATATTTGGCTTCCTTTTTTATA
>JBLHJZ010000278.1:0-6643 GCA_047619515.1 Saprospiraceae bacterium
AATGTTGTGTTTTTTCAAGTCAAGAGAAAAGGAGTAGGGTTGAAAATCCTCCGGTATTTCTTCTTCCTCTAGCCAGTTTTTGTACTTTTCTTTTACTCTGGGCATCTTTTTATGAGAAGTAGGCTCTGCCTCTTTATTTTCCAGCGTGCTTTTCTTTTTTGTTTTAAACTTTCGATTCATGTTAATAAATAATTTAACTCAAAATTCGGAAGCAATTCTGAAGAAAATCTATACAACCAGCATACTAAGGGACAGGTTACTAATAACTGTCTGCTTTATACTCGTTCTTTTGACTTTATACTTCACACAAAAAATAGCGCATAGAACCACTATTCCCTATTTTTCGCGCTTGTCTAAAGCCAAAATAACTTCCCCTAAATCGGACACTTATTAATACCCTATCCCTAAACAAAAAAAGAATTCAGAATTTCTTCAAGATTTATAGACAATTTAGGGGCACGAAGATTACGTTAGCGTTTACAAAAAAAAACATAGGTTATCTTAAATTAATCCTATTCTATGCCAGTGACTAAATCATTTAAAGGACAGTATAACGTTGAAAAACCTGAAGAACTTTGTTCTCCTGAAGGCTTGGGTATATTAATTTCTGATTGTTCACTAGCGCAGCCATCGAAACGGGCAGCAAAAAAAAGAGGAGCTTCCCAAAAGGGAAAGGCCATTCCTTCTGTTTCTTTTTGGAAGAAGTATGCAGTGTTTTTTTTTCTTGGTTTTAAACACCAGGCTTCTCCAGATTTCCTCATTTTCCCTTAGTTGATCAAATAAAAAACATACTTATTGGAGGGAGTAGAATTTTATTCGATCAGCACTACGTTTCTTCAGTTTTTATTCAGAATTAAGTCTTTTTTTTGTGTTTGTTTTATATAAATAAAAAGATTCATGTCTACGCCTACAAGATATTCTGAGGAGGATTTAGAAATGTTTAAAAAGGTAATCGAACAGAAACTGGAAAAAGCGACTGCTGACTTTAGTTTTTTGTATGATCAAATTCAAAACATAAGTGAATCAATGAGCGATGACAGTGACCTGATGGATGAGACTTTTAATAATAGCGAATTAGAAATGCTTCATACCATGTCTACCCGTCAACATCATTATATGCAGGATTTAAAAAATGCACTGATTAGAATTGACCATAAATCATATGGCGTATGCGTCGGCACTGGCAAATTGATTGATAAACTTCGCTTATTGGCAGTCCCAACGACGACAAAAAGCCTCGAAGCAAAAACGGCAGCCGCAACTCCTAAAAAGCGATCTTCTATCAGGACTCAAAGAAACACCATGACGAAGATCATCAATAAAGTAATTACGAAAAAATAAGTTTGCTTGTGTTGCTTTCTTGAATAGTTCAATACAGCTAAATCAAGCATTTCTATCTTTCTATCAGTTCTTTGAAATAATTCTAATTTAAGCTGAACATTACGTTCATTAAATAACTATATTAGAAGCATAAATATCAACACTTTGACAATATGAAACTACTGATAATAGAGGATGAACAGGATTTACAAAAGATGATCATTAATTATCTAAAAAAAGAAGGTTATGTGTGTGAGGAAGCAGCTACCTTTAAGGAAGGTTATCGGAAAATTAGTAACTATGAATACGATTGCGCAATAGTAGATTTGAACTTACCCGATGGAGACGGGCTAAAACTTGTCGATATCCTTAGGAAAGAAAATGCACAGACCGGTATTCTTATCATTTCAGCCAGAGAAACGATTGATGATCGAATCAGAGGCCTGGAAATCGGAGCAGATGATTACTTAACCAAACCTTTTAACCTCTCCGAACTAAACGCCCGAATTAAAGCTGTTATGCGCCGTAAAACCAATCAATTTAGTAATGAGTTGAATTTCGGCTCTTTGGTTATTAATCTGGACGAACGAAAAGTAACTGCCAATCAGGTTATTCTTCACATGACCAAAAAGGAATACAGTATACTTTTGTACCTGGCTCGAAATAAAAACCGGGTGGTGACCAAAGATAGTATTGCCGAACATTTGTGGGGAGATTATATGGATGAGACCGTCTCTTACGATTTTATTTATGCCCATATTAAAAACCTTCGAAAAAAACTCGCAGATAATAACTGTGATGATTTTCTGAAAACTATTTATGGTATTGGCTATAAATTCCAAGCGCATTGAAACGGGGTAACGTCTTTTTATACTTCATCCCGGTGATAGCAGCCTTCCTGGTTGCGCTCTTCCTTATTTGGCTTTTGTTTCCATCCGAGGGGTATTCAAAAGCGATGATTTTAGTAGTTATTCCTTTGGTCATTTTGGCGATAGGATTTCGAATTATCACTTACCAACGCATCCAGATCATCCGCAACCAACTCTACCAGATTATACAAACCCTGGAAGAGTTTGACATTGAGGAACCCGGTAAAATAATATTTGAAGCTTCTCCATTTCTTATATTCAATGAAATCAATGAATACCTTAAAGAACTCCTGGGTCGTGTACGCAAAGATTACCAGGCTAATAAACAATTTACGCAAAATGCTTCCCATGAATTACAAACACCATTGGCAGTCATTAAAGGACATGTTGAATTATTGATACAATCCCCCAATATGGGAGAGGCCGAAATTGATGCGCTTGCTGTTGTTTTGCAAAACACGAATCGTTTGTCAAAACTAAATAGTGCTTTGATCCTGCTTTCAAAAATTGAACATCAGCAGTTTATTGATACCAGTACGGTAGATTTCAGAGATGCTACCAATGAGGTTTTACAAAACTTTCATGACCTGATAGATATTCAGGGAATAGCAATAAGAAAGGAATATGCGGCAGCATTTCAGGTAGAAATGAGTACAACGCTTGCAGAAATCCTTATCGCAAATCTTGTGCAAAATGCGATCAGGCATAATTTAGAACACGGGTATATTAAAATAGTCATCCAAGAAGACTCCTATTCTATCAGCAATCCAGGTAGACCACTGAGCGTAAAAACTGCGCTGTTATTTAACCGATTCCAAAAAGAATCTAATACAGAAAAAAGCCTGGGACTCGGACTTTCAATAGTGAAACGAATTTGTGAACAGTCTAATCTTGAGATAACTTATACCTACAACGAGGGAATACATACTTTAACTCTTTGTAGAAAAGAAAACTAAGAACCTTTTCCATTGTCTGGAAAATTTCCATAATACAGGGCTACCTGTGGATTTTTTTTATTAACCAATAAATTTTAATTAACATCATGGCAAAGAAAGCAGCTCCTAAGAAAGCGGCGGCTCCTAAAAAAGTAGCAGCTCCTAAAGCAACACCTAAAGCAGCAGCAAAACCTGCGGCGAAAAAGGCCACTGCTAGTAAGAAGAAATAATAAGAAGAAGACACTATGTAATTCTTCAAATTTAGGCGAAGGTGAATCAATTTTGGTTCGCCTTCGCCTTTTTTATTGGTGAAAAGTAAATCAAGGTGAGTAAGCGTAATTGGGCGGAATTAAATATATTTTATTTAATCTCTTTCGAGTCCGTAGCATTTACAAAGAGCACATTGCCGATATCTTTAAATTGTTGAAATCCTTCCAATCCGTCATGTTTGATTCGCTCCGGGCGGAACCCAACAATGGTTAAATCTGCGTCTCTAGATTTATCTGCTATTATTGTTTCGGTATTAATCTCTATTTTTCTGGCGATAAATTTTACATTCTTCGATGAAATCGGCAACTGTCCTTTTTCAATCAAACTGAAAAGTCTTTCCCGTTCCTTTTCTATCGAATCCTCCGGATAAATGGCAAATATTTTAATCTCTGCGCCTTTCCAATCCTTATGCCCGATGATAATATAAGCCAGTAAGATCATAAGGTTGGCATTTTGATAATCTAAAGAAGTAATCCAGATGTGCACTTGTTTCTTTAATCCGAATCCCCGCTCTGAGGATCCCAAAACTAATACATCAAAATCTACGGATTTAATCAAGTTAAAATTTTCTACAATGTTTTTTAAGCTATCTGGCTTGTTTTTGGAAAACTCGAAAAGTAAGAGATTGTTCTCCGTGCCGGCGATTCCTGGTAATTGTATCACCTGGGCAATACTAGAAGTATAAGACGGGCTGATGAGTGTATCTACATAAATTTTACTACTGGTGATTTCTGCCATTTTGATTAATCGCTCCTTACACGCTTTCGCAACGGTATTTGTTTCCCGGGAGAGGTATCCTTGGATTTGATGAATATAAGTGCCAAAGCCATATTTCTGAGAAATCCATCGTAAGAGGTCAAATGCTCCGAGGCGCTCAAAAGTGTGCGATGAAAATGCAATAGCTGACGGGCGCCAGCTTTTCGCTTTTTCCTTATCTGCTTTTTGCAAAAAGACTTGCAGTTGGCGACTGAATTGAAAGGTAACTCCTTGGAAAATGAGCGCCATACTTTTCTTGTCATTATTAAAATAGGCAATCACAAAGTAGAGCAATATCATCATAAAAATCGCAAGAATCGCATAACCGGCATTCATAAAAAACATCAAGCCAAAACAAGCCAGTGCACCGAAAAGCGAAATAACCCATCGGGATTTAAATCTCGGGCGATAAGACGGATCAGCAGCAAAATGATTAAGAAAGGAAATGAGGCAAAGTGAACCATAAGTCACCATAAAAAATATGGAGATCACCTGAGCAACACTGTCCAATGCTCCAGCCAAAATAAAAACAGCCGCAATCAGAATGGTCACTATAGAAGCATTGAATGGTTCATCATTTTTTCCTTTTCCTTTGGAAAGCCACTGATTGACCTTTGGTGCCGGAAAAATATGATCTCTCGCAATAGCCTGTAGCGTCCGTGGGGCTACCAAAATTGACCCCAATGCGGAAGAGATGGTCGCAGCGGCAAGACCCAAAGGAATAATCCACCATCCTTGCCAGGCGATATCCGCCATCACTAGTTTGGAAGTATCTGCCAAATCCTGTGGGCTTGCAGAGGTCGTCAGTTTGTAGGCTAAAAAAACATAAATAATCATCCCTCCAATGGTTGCTGCTAATGTCCCCAAAGGAATAGATCTCCCCGGGTTTTTCAAATCTCCTGACATTCCTACTCCTGCAGTCATTCCCGTAAATGCCGGAAAGATAATAGCAAATACGGTAAAGAAGCCAAGTGGGATTAAAGGGTTCGGGCTTTGTGAATTATTTGAATTTTCAGCAGGTAAGGCTTGTTTTATTGCTGCCTGATCAGGGTAATTAATGCTGTCTAGCTGCAACGTATCCGGAAGGAGAACAATCGTTTCCTCAATAGGATTTGCTTCGGGAACAAGTACATTTCCAACGGTAGCCATAATATCGAACTCATGGGTCTTGCTATATTCTGTTGTGCCCAAAAAGAAAGCAATCAAGGAAATAGCTAGCGTGGCAACTACGAAGTATAATACTTTCACCCCAAGATCAGCTCCTTTGGCTAGCATAATGTAAGTCAGGCCTAATAATGCGGGGATTCCTATAGTTTGCTTCTGTTGCATCAGCCAAACAAGCCACGAAGGCAGGTCAAAAGATTCAATTAAATAATTAAACAGCGAGGTAAAAGCTTCGGCGAAAGCCATGATATAAAATGCGACACTAATTCCTTGTGACAAGTAGAGGGCAATCCCAATCGTCGAGCCGATCACCAGGCCAAATGATCTGGAAATAATATAGTACTCTCCGCCACCCTCAACTTTCTGGTTGGTTGCGATTTCAGCAATGGCCATCGCGGTAGGAATAGTCACGGCATGACCAATAAGAATAATTGCCATTGTTCCTAAAAAGCCAAGATTTCCCACTGCAAATCCAAATCGGAGGAACATGATCGCTCCGAGGATAGTTGAAATTGCAGTAAAAAATACTGGTGCGGTACCGAATTTTCGTAGATTTTGTACGCTTTGCATTTCTCTCGATTATTAGGTTAGAGAACCGGTCTGAATGTTGTGAAATAAATTTATGAAATTATATGCGATATACACAATTTGCAAAATGAAATATACACCGCATTATTCCTACTTTTTCAACCTTAATTCAAAAATATCTCTTCGCCTATCTTTCAGGTTTTGCACACTCCCAAATTGATTCAACTCCTTGAGTAGATCCAGGTCAACATCAGCCACCAGAATCATTTCTGAATTTGGTGTTGCTTCCGCCTTGATTCCGTTGGTCGGGAAAGCGAAATCACAGGGCGTAAAAACCATGGACTGTGCAAACTGAATATCCATGTTATGTACTTTGGGTAAATTTCCGACACTGCCGGCGATGGCTACATAACACTCGTTTTCGATAGCTCTTGCCTGTGCACAACTCCGAACCCTGGAGTAGCCATTTTGTGTATCCGTCAGAAAAGGAACAAAAAGGATATTCATACCCTCATCTGCCATAAGGCGGCTGAGTTCCGGAAACTCTACGTCGTAACAAATGAGGATTCCTATTTTTCCGCAGTCCGTATTAAAGGTTTTTAGTTCATTTCCTCCCCGCATACCCCATACTTTGGCTTCATTGGGCGTAACGTGAATTTTGATGTATTTTTCAATCGTCCCGTCTCTTCTACAGAGAAAACCTACATTATACAAAATACCGTCAATGATTTCAGGCATACTCCCTGTGATGATATTAATGTTGTAAGAAATCGCATATTCCGAAAATTTGTCCCGGAGTGG
>JBLHJZ010000279.1:0-6642 GCA_047619515.1 Saprospiraceae bacterium
TCCAAACAGAAAAAGGCCCTGCCCCAATTTTCGCATCCAGGCGAGTCTCCGTCAGCTCAATCCTTTTTTCTCTCAACACATTATAATTACCCCCCGGTATCATCAAGGTTCCCCAACCTTCTACAAACCCGCTTCTATCAATCGCTATCCGGAGTCTTATGGAATCAGGGGTAATTGGAAAACTATCCAAAATTCCTCCGGGGATATCACTTGCAGCTATGGGTATTAAAACTGCGCCTTCATCCGAATAAGAATCCGTAAAATTGAGTGGGGCTCTTTTTTCCACAATAGGCGGGCTGATATGAACAGATAAATTGAGTCCAAGGTTAGCAGGATCCGGTCCCTGATATCCAATCAATTCATATTTGTTATCCGTTATCTTGTAGTAATTTTCACCGGCAACACCAAACCCGGTTACTAGATTAGCGCCAGGAAACTGGTCAGCAGCACTACCTTCAGCCGCTGGGCGAAAAACTGTTTCTCTCAACATTCCTTGTAGATTGGTAAAATTCCAGGTCGCATTGATCACACCACCTCCCGGATTGATATCAACATTAACCGGCATCCCGTCAAAGACAGTTTTCAAAGTATCTCCGGCCGCTGGGAAAGTGGCATTCGTCACTGTAATCTGGGCAGATACTGAGCATGTCATTAATGAAAATAGAATTGAAAGTAAATTTAACTTCATAGCTGAAATTTATTAAATGAACACTAAAAATACAACTTTATATGCGCATATGAAATAAAGCGTGCACAGTTTAGATATACTTTAACCTTAATTGGATTAAAACGCCTGTAATACGACTAGCTTTTTGTATGTTCCGTCTTGCCGGATCAAGTCTTCGTGGGATCCTCTCTCAATAATCTGTCCTTTTTCCAATACCAATATCTCATCTGCATGCTGGATCGTAGAAAGCCGGTGCGCAATTACGATGGCAGTTCTGTTTTCCATAAGGTTATTTAAAGCCTCTTGTACCAGCTTTTCAGATTCTGAATCCAGGGCAGAAGTGGCTTCATCGAGAATTAAAATCGACGGGTTTTTAAGAATTGCCCGTGCGATGGTCAGCCGTTGACGTTGACCACCACTTAATTTATTACCCCGATCTCCGATATTTGTCTGATAGCCATTTTCAGTCTGTATAATAAAATCATGTGCATTAGCTGCTTTGGCCGCAAGGATTACATTTGCTTCGGAAACACTTTCCAGTCCAAACAGGATGTTATTATAAATCGTATCATTAAATAGAATAGCCTCTTGAGAAACAATCCCCATCATAGCCCGAAGATCCCGGAGATTATATTCCCTGATATCTATTCCGTCAATAAAAACGCCTCCTTCTTTCACATCATAAAAACGGGGTAATAGATCTGCAATCGTTGATTTTCCAGCGCCTGAGGCACCAACCAAGGCAATTACTTTTCCTTTTGAAATTTCAATATTTATATTATCCAAAACATTTCGGTCATCCTTATCATATTTAAACAAGACCTTCCTATATTCTATCTTTGAATGAAAATCTTTAATGCGTCTGGCATTCTCATCCTCTTTTATAATATTCTCTGCATCGAGGACTTCTTCTACCCGCTCTACTGCGGCTATACCTTTTTGCACATTAAAATAGGCTTTGGAAAAAGACTTTGCCGGATTGAGTATGTAAAAGAAAGCCAGTAGGTATCCGAAAAGTGTCGACGGATCCAGTTCATTTTTAAAAACCTGTCTGGAGGCATACCAAAGCAAGACTGCTACGATGAGTATTCCCAAAAACTCAGACAAGGGGGAGGAAAGGTCTCTCCGTCGAATTACTTTATTCAAGGTTTTTCGATAAGTCTCGTTTTCTTTTTCAAAACGCTCATTTTGGTAGGATTCCGCTGTAAATCCCTGAATAATCCGCATACCGGAGAGTGTCTCTTCGATAATAGAAATCAGGTCGCCTAATTTTTGCTGTGCTTTTGAAGATTTCCTTTTTAGTGATTTTCCGATCCTACCGATCAAAAAAGCAGTAAAAATAATCAGGCCCAGTACAAATAGCGTCAAACCAGCACTGATATAAATCATAATCCCCAGGCAAAAAATAATGATGACCGGCTCTCTGAATAAAGCCTGCAAGACATTGAGAATACTCGATTCTATTTCCTGGACATCAGCGGTTATTCTGGACATTAAATCTCCTTTCCTTTCTTCTGAAAAGTAAGACAAGGGCATGGTCAGCATTTTTGAGAAAAGCTGGCCTCGAAGATCTTTTACAATGCCATTACGAACAGGAGCCATTACAAAAAGAGAAATATACCGAAATAAGTTGATCAGTAAATAAAGAACGACAATGATCACACACATGTAAATCAGGGTTGTTTCTTTACCATTGACTTCCATTGAATGGCTAAGTAGATATTTGAAATATTCCACTAATTCCTCAATAGAATGAACTTCGGGTTTCTCAGAGACCTTTAGTTCTTCATCAAAAATAATTTGGAGGAAAGGAATAATAGCGGGAATACTCACCGCCGTAAAAAGTGCCATGAGGATATTACTTAGGATATTAATCGACACATATCCTTTATAATTTTCAATGTATTTGAGTAATCTCCAGAAACTTTTCATAAGTATACAAACGAAAAAGCCTCATCAAAAGTGGATGAGGCTTTATTATAATTTTATCTTTTGACTTTAATTCGGTTCTACTTTGCCTTTTGATTCCGCTAGAAAATCCCAGGTATTTAGAAATCCTGTGTGAAAATTTCCAGATTTAAATTTTTCATTTTTCATCAGCATTTGATGAAAAGGAATTGTAGTTTTCACTCCTTCAATAATAAACTCGTCAAGTGCCCTGGCTACTTTTTTGATACATTCTTCCCGGGTTTGAGCACGACAAATCAGCTTAGCGATCATTGAGTCATAATAAGGGGAAACCGTGTAACCGGCATAAACATGCGTATCCACTCTGACACCATGGCCTTTGGAACTATGGAAAGAATTTATTTTTCCTGGGCTTGGCCTAAATCCATTGAAAGGATCTTCGGCATTGATCCGAACTTCGATGGCATGCATCGTAGGGATATAGTTCCCTCCAGTAATCTTCTCTCCAGCTGCTAATTTGATTTGCTCCTTGATCAAGTCGTGATCGATGACTTCTTCCGTAACCGTATGTTCAACCTGAATCCGCGTATTCATTTCCATAAAATAGAAATTGCGATGTTTGTCTACCAGGAATTCTACGGTGCCGACCCCTTCGTATTTGATCGCTTCTCCTGCTTTTATAGCAGCATTACCCATAGCTTCTCTGAGTTCGGGGGTCATAAAAGGCGAAGGGGATTCTTCTACTAATTTTTGGTGCCGTCGCTGGATAGAACAGTCTCTTTCTGACAAGTGGATGACTTTTCCGTATTGATCACCGGCAATTTGTATCTCGATATGACGGGGTTCTTCAATATATTTCTCTATATAAATTCCATCATTCGCGAAGGAAGCTTTGGCCTCTTTACGAGCCATATCCCATCCGGATTCAAATTCTTCCTCTTTTGTGACCACACGCATTCCTTTTCCACCGCCACCAGCTGTAGCTTTCAAGATGACAGGGTATCCGATTTTTTCGGCAATTTCTATACCCTGCTTGACATCTTTTATAAGTCCGCCAGATCCCGGAACAACAGGAACTCCCGCTTTGATCATGGTATCTTTAGCGGTGATCTTGTCTCCCATTTTACGGATTTGGTTAGGAGTAGGCCCAATAAACTTGATACCATACTCCGCGCAAACTTCAGCAAAATCAGCATTTTCGGATAAGAAACCATAACCAGGATGCACCGCATCTGCATTAGTGATTTCTACGGCAGCCATTATTCTGGGAATACTAAGATAAGACTCCGCAGAAGAAGGAGGTCCTATACATACCGCTTCGTCAGCAAAACGAACATGGAGACTTTCCCGATCTGCCGTAGAATAAACGGCAACGGTTTTGATCCCCATTTCTTTGCATGTCCGAATAATACGAAGAGCGATTTCTCCCCGATTGGCAATTAATATCTTATCAAAAGTCTTTTGCATAGTGCTTTGTGTAATAGTGGGTACTGAAATTTAACCCTAGCCCATAGGATCAACTAGATACAATACCTGATCGTATTCTACCGGAGAAGCATCCTCCACCATGATTTTCACAATCTTCCCTCCTACTTCTGATTCGATCTCATTAAAGAGTTTCATTGCTTCGATAACGCAGACAACAGAACCCTCTTCAATAGTATCTCCTACTTTAACATAAGCGGGTTTGTCAGGTGAAGGAGATCGATAAAAAGTACCAACAATAGGAGATTTGACTTCAATGTAACTGCTATTTTCTTCATTAGCTGCGGCTTCTTGTTGACTTTGAAGATCTGAAGCAGCCGCTTCCATGTTTGAACTACCAGTCACTTGGGCAGCCGGAGCATTTGCAAAAGGTTGTTGAACCGATTGTAAAGGAGCCGCCGGCACAGATAAAATCTGTTGTTGAGGAGCCAAGTTTCGATGTCTGTCATACTTTTTGGTCCGAATAGAGATTTTAAAATCTCCATCCTCCATTTTAAATTCGGTAAGACTAGACTTGTTAATGAGTTTTATCAACTCCTGAATTTCTTTGAAATCCATTTGTTAACTGTTTAAATTTTTTATAATAATTAGTTTCTGAAGGATAAGCTATTGAATTTCAATAACTTATAAAAACGATAACATACTAAATTATAGGTAATTTTCTATTTCAACATGAAAAATTAACCTATAAAGAGTATTTGTTTATTACTTTACTCTTTCAACATAAGATGCGGTGGCAGAATCCAGTTTTACCCGATCGCCGATATTGATAAATAAAGGCACTTTTATTTCTGCCCCTGTTTCCGTGGTTGCGGGTTTCATCACATTACTGGATGAAGTATTTCCCCTATCACCTGGTTCGGTATAAGTGATTTCCATTTCAATATACTGGGGCATTTCAAGTGTAAGGGCCATATCTTTATCAGCATCAAAAAGAATATCCACCACGGCACTTTCTTTCAACAACTTTGGATTATCCAGTAATTTTTCGTCTAAAGTCGTTTGCTCATAATTCTCCGTATCCATAAAATTATACCCCATCTCATCTTTATAAAGAAATTGATATACCCTTCTCTCTACCCTTACGATATCTATTTTATGGCTTGAAGGCCAGGTATTATCGACTACTTTCCCGCTAGTCAGGCTTTTGAGTTTACACCTGACAAAAGCAGGCCCCTTTCCTGGTTTTACGTGGAGAAATTCGACGACCTTCCACACGTCATTGTTAAAATTTAAACAAAGGCCATTTTTAATTTCCGAAGTATTTGCCATAAGTCTCCAAATGAATTTTCAAGATAAATAAAAGTGTTCTACCTGAACTGGTGCAAAGATACTAAAATGGATTGAGGATTTAAGATTGAGGATTTACAATTTAGAATCCTAATTCCTAATTCTTATCGTAGGCCCATTTGATATAAGTCGACCCCCAAGTAAAACCTCCGCCAAAAGCGGTCAAAATAATATTGTCTCCTTTTTTTAGCTGATCTTCATAATCCCAAAGACAAAGGGGAAGTGTCCCTGCGGTGGTATTGCCATATTTCTGGATATTCACCATCACCCGTTCCATGGGAAAATCAAGGCCGCTCGCTACAGATTGTATGATCCGGATATTGGCCTGATGCGGCACGATCCAATTGATCTCGTCATTACTCAGTTTATTGCGTTCAAGGATATCATTGACCGTATCAACCATCCCCCGAACTGCATATTTAAATACCGTTCGACCTTCCTGATATACAAAATGTTCTTTTGCTAATATCGTTTCCATAGTAGGAGGCTTTAGAGATCCCCCAGCTTTCATGTGCAGATAGTGACGTCCGATACCGTCAGATTTCAAAACAGAATCAATCACACCATAGCCTTCTTCATTAGCTTCTAAAAGAACGGCTCCACCTCCATCGCCAAAAATAATACAGGTAGTCCGATCTGTATAATCCAGAATTGATGACATCACATCCATACCGACCACCACGACTTTTTTGTAGGTTCCTGATTCGATAAATTTAGCGGCAGTAGTTAATGCAAAAAGAAAACCTGAACAGGCTGCATTAATATCATATCCAAAAGCATTCTTGGCGCCAACTTTATCTAATATAGTATTGGCGGTATCGGGAAATACCATATCGCCAGTTATCGTGGCACAGATCAACAGTTCTATCTCTTCAGGCTTGGTATCGGTTTTTTTCAGCAAACCCTCCACCATTTCCTTTCCCATATCAGAAGCACCCATTTCGCCCTTGAGGATATGCCTTTCTTTGATCCCGGTACGACTGAGTATCCATTCCTCATTGGTGTCCACCATCGTCACTAGCTCGGCATTTGTCAATATGTAATCTGGCACATAACCATGAACCCCCGTTATTGCAGCTAGTTTACCAGGCATAGTAGAAAGTTTGAATTAGTCTTTTATATTAGTGATAGTCTGGAAATTCAGGTAAGCCCTGATTTAATCCGATGCAATGATAAGGAAATCCCTCCTTTCCATCATTATTTATTCTTATTTTTAAAGGGCGATTTTTAAAAATTATTTATCGAGCTAATAATTACCCTCTAAATCAACCAAAAGCTAAATTTAAAACAGC
>JBLHJZ010000280.1:0-6634 GCA_047619515.1 Saprospiraceae bacterium
TGGAGAATGGCTGGATAAAAATAAGCCTTGAAGTCCGAGGCAAAAGTTTACTTTTCAAGGTCAGAAACAGCAGATCTGAAGACAATTTCACAAAAGACAAAGTCGGTGGCATAGGGTTAAAAAATGTAAAAAGACAATTAGAATTATTGTATCCTGACAAGTACCATTTAGTGATTGACAAAAAGGAAAAAGAATTCGTCGTATCCCTCAAAATAGACCTTTAATGATTAAGATAAAATGCCTCATAGTTGACGATGAAGAATTAGCACGGACACTCCTGGAAAATTATATTTCCAAATTGCCTAACCTTGAACTCGTCGCAAAATGTAAAAATCCCCTGGAGGCTATGAGCGTACTATTGGAGCAGGAAGTCGATCTTATGTTTCTCGATATCCAAATGCCGGAGTTGACGGGTGTAGAGTTTTTAAAAACGATGACTAAAAAACCATTGGTGATATTTTCCACGGCTTACTCCGACTATGCCATCGAAGGTTACGCATTGGATGTAGTGGATTATTTACTCAAACCATTTGGCCTGGAACGTTTTATTCAGGCAGTCAATAAAGCCAAAGAACGCCTCCAGCTAAAATCACCGGACATCACCCTCAACGCTGAAAAAGCAAAAGATTACCTACTCGTCAAATCCGAACACAAAATTCATAAAATCAAACTGTCCGATATTATTTTTATACAAAGCATGCGGGAATATGTAGCCTACCATACACCTGAAGGCCGGACCCTTTCGCTGAATTCGCTCAAACGCCTGGAGGAAGAATTACCCGATGATCAATTTATCCGTATTCACAAATCTTATATCGTTGCTATTGATAAAATAAAAACGCTGGAAGGTAATCTCGTACATATCGGTAAAGAAAAACTGCCGATCGGAGCGATGTACAAAGAGGTCGTTTTAGCTAAAGTATTTTAACCGTAGCGTGCAAATTTATTTGCAATGCTGGTACACCGCTAGACATTTTTCCTAAGCCTCCCAGCCTCCTAAAGGAGGAGCTACTTACCCATAAATGTCTAGTGGCGTGCACTGCTAGTATTTTATTGAATGGCTTACCAACTAGGCAAATAAATTTGCCTGTTACATCAAACGCCATTTCAAAAAGCAAAAGAAAAAGTCATTTGCTGATCAATAAGCGATTTTTGGAATACCGCTTCATCATTTTCTTGCTATTTTTACTTCATGAAACGTTTTTTGCTTCTCTTCCTTTTTCAGTACCTGCTCTTTTCTAATATCCTCGCCCAGCAGACCGTAGGATTATTCCTCAATGATTCTTTGTCCTTTAATGGTTACACACTGATTGCTCCTGAATATACGGATACCTACCTTATTGATAATTGCGGCCATGTCGTGAATAGCTGGACAGCAGACCAACACCCCGGAAGTTCTGTTTATCTTTTAGAAAATGGAAATCTTCTCCGCACCGGGAGAATCAGCGGGACATTTAATACCGGAGGTGTAGGAGGCCGTATAGAACTTTTTAGCTGGGAAGGAGACCTGCTTTGGCGTTATGATTATGCTTCCCCTGCTTTTCACCAGCACCATGATGTAGCGGCTTTGCCCAATGGGAATATTCTGCTCATTGCCTGGGATTACCATTCGGTACAGAATGCTATCAATAATGGCAGAGATCCTGCCCTTACTAGTTCACTCGGTGTATGGTCAGAACAGATTATCGAGTTGGAACCCCTTGGCATTGATAATGCTAATATTGTCTGGGCATGGAAACTCTGGGATCATTTGATACAGAATTTTGACAGCACTAAATTTAATTATGGTGTGGTAGCTGATCATCCGGAATTAGTAGATATCAACTTCAAAGCAAACCCCGGCGGTGGTGCTTCGAGTGGCCCGGATTGGATTCATCTTAATGCGATTGACTATAATGCTGCCCTTGATCAGATCGTCGTCAGTTCGAGACATCTTCATGAATTTTGGATACTGGATCACAGCACTACCACTCAGGAAGCTGCCGGACAATCCGGAGGGAATTCAGGAAAAGGCGGAGATATTCTTTATCGATGGGGCAACCCCCAATCTTATGATCAGGGGGACGATAGCCATCAAAAACTATTTGGCCAGCACGATGTACATTGGATACCTCCGGGACTTGACGACGAAGGAAAAATCATGCTTTTCAATAATGGGCAGGGCAGGCCGTCGGGAAATTTCTCTTCTGTTGATATCATCGTTCCACCGATGGATAATAATGGAAACTACCTTCTGGAAAACGGCAACGCTTTCGGGCCGGTCGATTTAAGCTGGAGCTATACCAGTGAACCTCCAGAAGACTTCTACTCTTCCAATATCTCCGGTGCACAAAGACTTCCTAATGGGAATACCCTGATCTGCCTGGGTCGTCGCGGGCTTGTTTTTGAAATCACCCCGAACAATGAGATCGTCTGGGAATACCAGTCTCCGGTCAGGGTAGGTAGCGGTCCTATTAATCAGGAGCTTGATATTTTTAATATTCCCACGGTATTATTCAGGGCTTATCGATATGGAGAAGATTATCCGGCTTTCGATGGAAAGGAATTAATCGCGGGTGATCCGATTGAGTTAAATCCGATAATTTACGATTGTACGCTTTATAACACCACGACCTCTATTGTTGACAAATATATGTTAGAAAAGGTCAGCTTACAGGGAAACCCCGTTTTGGATTATTTAAAAATTAAAAACGACTCGGGGGAGGCTATCCGAATAGAAGTACTGGATATCAATGGAAAATCCAGGGTGAATTTTTTCTCCCCGGATATGTTTGTTGAAATAGATGCGACTTCCTGGACGCCTGGTTTGTATTTTGCCAGGATTTCCAATAAAGCAGCGAATAGATTTTATAGCTCAAAATTCATAAAACTTTTGTCAAATTAGCGATAAAAACACCGCTCATTAAAAGTATAAAAACCTTTACCTTTGAGCAATGGTAAAATTCCTATTCTCGCTAATTGGGCTTTGTTTTCTTATATCTCCGATAGTAGCTCAGCAAACTGTAGGATTGTTCCTTAATGATCCAACAGCATATAATGGTTATACGCTAATCACGCCGGAGTATACCAGCACCTATCTCATTGACAATTGTGGTCATGTCGTCAATAACTGGGAAGCAGATCAGCGACCTGGTAGTGTAGCTTATCTTTTAGAAAATGGAAATCTACTCCGAACAGGAAGAGCAAATATCGTTTATAATGCTGGCGGTTCGGGTGGTCGAATTGAGCTTTTCAATTGGGAAGGCGATTTGATTTGGAGGTATGATTACACTTCTACTGACTTTCATCAACACCATGACGTAGCTGCTTTACCTAATGGCAATATTTTAGTGCTTGCCTGGGAATATCATAGCATTCAAGATGCCGAAGATAATGGACGAGCCCCCGACCTTATTAGCAATCTTGGGGTCTGGTCTGAGCAAATCGTTGAGCTACAACCCGTCGGTAGCGATGAGGCTAATATCGTTTGGAAGTGGAGCCTTTGGGATCACTTGATTCAGCATATTGATAGCACAAAAACGAACTATGGAATCATCTCCGAGCATCCCGAATTGGTAGACCTTAATTTTGAAGCCAATGCTGGCGGAGGTGTTTTGAGTGGCCCGGACTGGATTCATCTCAATGCCATCAACTATAATGCAGATCTTGATCAAATCGTAGTCAGCTCCCGGCACTTTGATGAGTTTTGGATCATTGATCATAGCACAACGACAGGGGAGGCTGCCTCAGGAGATGGCGGGAATTCAGGCAAAGGCGGAGATATCTTATACCGCTGGGGCAATCCTCAATCTTATGGACGAGGCGTCGGGTTCAATCGCAAACTATTTGGTCAACATGATGTGCAATGGATTTCTCCCGGATTACCTGACGAAGGTAAGATCCTGATTTTTAATAATGGACTCGAACGAGCCGAAGGATTGTTTTCATCCATCGATATTATTGACCCGCCAATTGCAAATGATGGCTCCTATTTCATTGAAGAAGGGCTTGCTTTCGGGCCGGAAAATTTATTTTCGACCTATAAATCTGATCCGCCGGAAGATTTTTATTCCTCCAACCTCTCCGGAGTTCAACGACTGCCTAATGGCAATACCTTAATTTGCGACGGTCGAAGAGGGCGAGTGTTTGAGATTACACCCGATCATAAAATTGCCTGGGAATACCAATGTCCGGTAAGAATAGATACTGGCCCCATTGATCAGGAGATAGATATTTCTAACGTTCCTACCCCCTTGTTTCGAGCTACTCGCTATGGGACTGACTACCCGGCATTTGAGGGAAAAGAATTAATCCCCGGTGATCCGATAGAGCTAAATCCGATAGCCTATGATTGTACGATATACGAAAACACAACGGCTATTTTTGACCATCACGTTTTAGAAAATGTTACGGTAATAGGAAACCCAGTTTTCAATACACTCAAAATCAAAAACGATTCTGAAGAGCCAATACACCTAGAAATATTCGACATTCGGGGAAAACTGCTTTCGTCCTCTTCCTCTCCCGAGAATATTTTTGAAAAAGATGTAAAACATTTGGCTCCAGGAATGTATATAGCCCGTATATCAAATATAACTTCGAATAAATTCTATAATACAAAGTTTATCAAATTATGAATAAAACTTTACTTCCGATTTTAGCCTTATTGTGTATTTCCGTTGTGAGTGTTGCCCAACCCACGGTTGGTTTGCTTTCTTACCAGCCTTCCAAAACTTTTAATGGCTACAACCTGATGTACCCTCATAATCAACCCACCGTTTACCTTTTGGACAATTGCGGAGAGATCGTGAATACCTGGGAAGATGACAATAATTTTCGACCAGGCAACATGGCCTATCTCCGCCCTGACGGGACACTGGTAAAAACAAAACGAGATGCCGTGGTCACTGATGATGCTATCTGGGCAGGTGGTGGTGGAGAGTTTGTAGAAATCCGGGACTGGGATAATAGCTTAATGTGGAGTTTTGAACTCAATGACTCTACCTCTCGGCTGCACCATGATATCGCTCCGATGCCAAACGGCAATATTCTCCTGCTCGCCTGGGAGTTGAAAACCGCTGATGAAGCAATCTTCGCAGGTAGAGATACTGCGACACTTTCCCAGGGAAAAATATGGCCGGATTATATTATTGAAATAGACCCTTCCACTAATCAAATCGTATGGGAATGGCACACCTGGGATCATTTGATTCAGGATCATGACCCATCCAAAGCTAACTATGGCGTGGTAGAAGACCATCCTGAATTGATCGATCTCAACTGGGATACCAGTGATGGTCACCCGGACTGGATGCATGGTAATGCGATAGATTATAATCCTGAGCTGAACCAAATTATACTTAGTGTACCGACGTTTAGCGAAGTCTGGATTATTGACCACACAACCAATACTGCGGAAGCGGCCAGCCATACCGGTGGTCTCAGTGGCAGAGGTGGTGACCTCATGTATCGTTGGGGGAATCCGGCGACCTACCGGTCTGGTACTATTGATGATCAAAAATTATTTTTCCCACATGACATACATTGGGTGGATGAATTTGTCGATTTCTCTTTTCCACAATATGGAAAAATCGCAGTATTTAACAACCGTGTAGGAGCAGACTTTTCAACGGCCAATGTTTTCAATCCGCCCTGGGATATGTACTCCTGGAGCTATACTTTGGATAATAATGTTTTCGGTCCGGCTAATTTTGATATTACTATCACTCACCCTACGCCGACGGATTTATACTCGACCGGATTATCCAGTGTTCAATTACTACCTAATGGAAATACTTTAATCCTTTCCGGACGAAAAGGTTACGTTTTCGAAATCACTCCTGACGACGAAATTGTCTGGGAATATAAAACACCATTAATCAATGGTAATCCTGCGAGTCAGGGCGATACCTTAGCAATCAACAATAACCTGACTTTCCGATTTAACAGATATCCGGATTATTTTTCCGCTTTTGATGGAAAAGATCTGAGTCAAAAAGGCTGGATTGAAAATAATCCGGACACTACCTTTTGTGATATTATCCTTCCTGTCGGTGAAGTTTTTAAAAATTATAATTTAAAACTTTATCCAAATCCTGCTTATGACATGGTGGTAATCGAATGGGAAGCGGGCATGTATTCTGACTTTGAAGTTTTTGATATTTTAGGTCGTCGGCTCTCTGGTTTTAGCGCTTCGGGAGGTAGAAAATATTTGGATGTTTCTGGCTGGGGAGAAGGGATTTATTTTATTCGGGTGGATGGAGTCGTAATGGAAAAATTGGTAATTTCGAGGTAAAAGGCATACCGCACCAGACCCCTGGCTACTAATTAATTCAAGTTGCGACTGCTGGCTCAGGAGAAGTATTGGATATATCATGCGTTTCCCCAATTTGCATGGTGATAAAATCATCCTAGTGCAAATGAACAATACGAGTATGACCATCTTCATCTGTGATGTGGCAATCGCAGGAACCTTCCATAATAAGAAAACTTTCTAAAATATCGTGATGGACGCTCTATTTTTATAGATAATACCTCCGAGTTGATTGAAAAACAAAGTATCCCTGAATAATTCATTGAGTTTTTACAGCATTTCATTGAGTTTCTTTGATTTGAGTGCAAAACAGCTGCAATTTGTGCTTATAATTAATTTTAA
>JBLHJZ010000281.1:0-6629 GCA_047619515.1 Saprospiraceae bacterium
GGCGAATCTTTACCGGAAATCTGGCAGACTGTTCCATTTGAAATTCCATTTTACAAAAGAAAGGCATGTTATTTTGATTGAATTGAATGATTTGAGCAAAGGTGGTCAACACATTGTCTACTAGTGGTGAGTTAAAAGCGGCAGGATCAACATATGTATCAAGATAAATAGCTTTATCCATTTCGGAGGGCGTTTTATCAAAAGAGCGATCAATTATTTTAAAATAGGATGGCTGTTGGATTATATAAGGAGGTAGTTTGACACCGATCCTGGATTGTGCAAACAGGCCGCCGGATAAGAAAAGAATCAAGCCTATAAAAAAGATACTAATCTTTATTTTTTTTAGAGCCTTCATACATTTCGAATTTTAGAAATTTACATAATAGCGGACCATTATGAAGCGTGATCTTCCGGGTTGGCCGCAGCCCTATTTTTTTGAGCGCCTCCATATTGGAAGAAATCAACCAGGCGGTATATCCGGGAAAATGATGCTTTAGCCGTTCGCCGATCATAGCATATAATTCATCAATAACACCGGTCTTGATCCGTTCCTCATAAGGAGGATTAGTCAAGATAAAGCCATTTGCTGAAGGAGGCTCTAATTTCTCAAACTTTTGTCGCTCTACTTCTATTTTTCCTTCGAGATCAGTGTCCATGAGGTTACGTTCAGTGACCCTGATAGCTTTGAAGTCCTGGTCATAACCAATAATTCTATGCGGGAAGTCTATGATTTTGGCATGAGCTTCCTTTTTGACCTCCTCCCAAAGTGCTGGTTCGAAATCTTTCCAATTCTCAAATCCGAATTTATGCTTACAGTATTTCTGAGGAGGAATATTAGAGGCAATCATACCTGCTTCCATTAGCAATGTTCCGGAACCACACATAGGGTCGATAAAGTCGCAATCCTTTTTCCAACCGGAAAGCAGGATCATACCCGCTGCCAGCACTTCATTGATAGGAGCTTCTAAAGCTTCCCGGCGATACCCTCTGTGGTGAAGCGATTCACCGGAGGCATCCAATGATACGGTACACAGATCCTCGTTGATGTGCACATTTATACGCAGGGTAGGAGAGGTGACATCTACGTTGGGGCGCCTGCCAAATTTATCTCTAAACTGATCGACAATCGCATCCTTGGATTTTAGGGCTACGTATTTGGAGTGATTGAAATACTCGGAATTGGCGACACCGTTTATTGCCAAAGTATCATCGACGCCCATATAGGTTGACCAGTCGATTTTTTTAATTTTCGAATATAAACCACTCTCGTGTCTTACCCGGAATTGCTCAATGGGCATTAAAACCCGGATAGCTGTCCGCAATTCATAGCAGGCACGATACAAGAGCTTTTTATCCCCGGTAAATTCCACGGCACGTTTTAGAATAAAAACGTTACTAGCACCCAGGGCAACCAGTTCATCTGCCAATATTTCCTCTAATCCCTGAGATGTTGTTGCGGTTAATTTCATTATATTATTGTACGATTGATAGGAGCCTCAGCAGATTCATTTTTATAAATCTCATTGCCCTTTGGTTGTAAAAACCATATTCCTGGCGGAAAGATACGAAAGCGAATGAACACTGCTGCGAAATCGAGGAAATATAGCGTTAATTAATTCCTTGATGAACGTCACCTACAGTATTGATATTTATCAGTATATGTATTTGTACTTAGGGGGAAATTACGGGTGATTATTATTTCGTTTCATTTTCTAATACTTTTAAATATGAAAAAAATTAATAAAATAACAGGGATAGTTGCTTTATTTATTTTCGGCTTAGGGATTACTCTTTTTGTGAGCTGTTTTGATACAGAGCCGAAAAAGCCTCGTGTTGAACAGGCTCAAAGAGGTAAGGCGCATTTTGAAAAGTATTGTGTTGCTTGCCACGGAACAGATGCAAGAGGAATTCATATAGATTCTCTTTCCGAGTATGGTCAACCGAAGGATTTGACGCAGATAGTATCTAGCCGGGGTGGCGGTGATTTTCCTATTGTATATGTAGCCAAAAAAATAGATGGCAGGAATGCTGTAAAGGCTCACGGTCCTCGTACTATGCCGGTTTGGGGTGATGTATTTGTCAATGAAGAGCATCTTAATGATGCGCAATTAAAAGGTAAGCTGGGTGAAATTATTGCTTACTTGATGAGTATTCAGAAGGGAAGATAGATTATGCAAAGACTCTTGGGTTTCGACCTTTTTATATGGTGTCCAGTAGTATGACTTTGAATCAACAACGTTTTACTGGACAGCTTATAAAATTATAATGGAACTTCGTAGATTTTAATCTGATTAGTAGTTTACTTATCGCTGCTTTTTAAAAACAAAACCCTCCGAAAAAATCGCTTTTCAAAAGCCCAGAAAAACTGGAACTGGCCGAATAATGAGCCATAAATTAAAAGGAGCATATTATAAATTGGCAGTATAAGGATGAAGTAAACCAAACTATGAATCCAGGTTTTTTCATCTCCTCCAATTATAAAATCTAAAATCGGCGTCTTGATAAACAGCACGGTAGTACCCGTCAAGGCGAAAACAAGGAGAATAATAAAGACTCTGCTTGCAGAAACACCCCAGCGATTTTGTAGTTTTTTTAGAAATCCTATATTTGCTTCCTTCATTTTAATAATAATTCTGTTCTGTTCGGTTCTGTTTTTTAGGTAAACTCAAACTTTGTCAATAAATTTTGGACATCATTAAGCTCTAATTCATAATTCATAATCCCTCAATCCTAATTTTCCAATCAAGTCTGAATAACCCCCGGATTAAATTTCTCGACAGGAGCATTACTGGCCGCTTCGATACCCATAGAAATGACTTTGCGTGTTTCCAAAGGATCAATAATGGCATCTACCCAAAGCCGAGCCGCGGCATAATAAGGTGTAGTTTGCTGATCGTATCGCTCTTTTGTCTTTTTGAATAATGCCTCTTCAGCTTCCTGGTCGACTTCTTCCCCCTTCCTTTTTTGAGAAGAGATTTGTATTTGGGTTAATACCTTTGCTGCCTGGGTTCCGCCCATTACGGCAATTTTAGCACTTGGCCAGGCAACGATCAATCTGGGGTCGTAAGCTTTTCCACACATCGCATAGTTACCCGCACCGTAGCTGTTACCCATGATGATCGTAAATTTTGGAACAGTAGAATTGGACACTGCGTTCACCATTTTTGCACCGTCTTTGATAATGCCGCCATGCTCTGAGCGTTTTCCAACCATAAAGCCTGTGACGTCGTGTAAAAAGACCAGGGGTATTTTTTTTTGATTACAGACCATGATAAAACGGGTAGCTTTATCCGCAGAATCAGAGTAAATCACTCCCCCGAATTGCATCTCACCGGTAGCTGTTTTGACCAACTGGCGATTATTGGCGACGATACCCACCGACCAGCCGTCGATACGTGCATAGGCGCAAATAATGGTTTTGCCATAGCCTTTTTTATATTCTGTCAATTTTGAATCATCCACCAGCCTTTCTAAAATATCAATCGTTTTATATGGCTTGACCGGGGATTCCGGAAATATCCGGTAGATCTCTTTGGGGTCCTTCTTTGGAGGCATTGGGTCAGCACGGTCAAATCCCTCTTTTTCAAAATGCCCCATTTTATCCATCAGTTCTTTGATCGTATCCAGGCAGGTGGGATCATCCGGCATTTTATAATCGGTGATCCCGGAAATTTCACTTTGGGTCCTTGCACCTCCAAGTGTTTCCTGATCCACCGTTTCCCCGATCGCAGCTTTGACGAGATAAGGGCCTGCTAAAAAAATAGAACCTGTTCCTTCTACGATCAGCGATTCATCAGACATAATCGGGAGATAAGCACCACCTGCTACGCAAGAACCCATGATTGCGGATATTTGCGGAATACCCATGCTGGAAATTTTTGCATTATTTCTAAAAATACGACCGAAATGTTCTTTGTCAGGGAATATTTCGTCCTGCATTGGCAGAAAAACACCAGCACTATCAACAAGATAAATAATAGGTAGCCGATTTTCCATGGCGATCTCCTGTGCCCTAAGGTTTTTCTTGCCGGTAATCGGGAACCAGGCACCTGCTTTCACCGTAGCGTCATTGGCAACGATTATGCACTGGCGGCCACTTACATATCCGATTACCACCACCACACCACCCGCAGGGCATCCACCATACTCGGTGTACATGTCATAACCTGCAAAGGCTCCTATTTCTATTAATTGGCTATCTTTATCTATCAGGTAGGCAATCCGTTCGCGCACCGTCATTTTTCCTGCGCTATGTTGTTTATCGATTTTTTGCTGCCCGCCCCCGAGATAAATTTTATCCAATCGGTGATTCATTTTGGAAATAGCCAACTTTAATTCATCCTCATTTTTATTCTTTTCCAAATCCTGTTTTGGCATGTTATGGTATTGGTTTTAATTATTTTTGCAAAATACAAAAATAGAGCTTATCCCTAATACAGATGCCTTAATTTTTTTAAACCTAAGAAATTGAAAACAAGAAAGGGTTCTGTTCCTATATAAAAAGCGGAGATTGAGCGGATAAGGAATAAAGACATTAAATGATAAACAGGAGTTATCCCGAATTTTATAAAGATGATTGTTTAATTGGGTAATCTACCTTTATAACACAGGAAAATCGGCATTCGGCATTCGGAGATCATCGAAAACCTAATGCCTAATACCGTTTTTTCGGCAGCTAAAAAAAGGGTTAAGGTTTAATAATCTTCTGATTATTGAAAAATTCGGGATGACTCCTGTTTATAGCTTTATGACATTATTTATATAGGAAAAGCATAATAATACTCACCAGGATAATTTTCGTAAACCCCCTCAAGCATAATTTTTCCAGTGGCATCTTTTAAAAGCTTTAAAAGGTCATCGACATTTTTAACCTTAGCATCATTCACCTTAGTGATGATAAAACCAGGATCCATATTAGTTCTTTCCATCTTGCTGCCTCGGGTAATACTAATCACATAGGCACCATTGACATTTAGTTTGCTGCGTTCATTGTCTGTCAGGTCTCTTAATTCGAAACCAAGATCGCGAAGCATAGGGTTTTTACCAACCAGCGCTGTGGAATTACTTTTGTTTTTCAGCATCACATCTGCTTTATAATTCTTTCCATCGCGGAAGTACTCCACTTCGACTTTATTACCAGGACGGAAGCGGGCCACTTTTTCCTGTAGTTCCGGGATCGAAGGCGTATTCAAATCATTAATACTGATAATCACATCACCTCTTTTGAGCCCTGCATCAAAAGCACCACTACCTTTTGAAACTCTGGTGATATGAACTCCGGCAACTGAAGACAGGCCAAGATCTTTTGCTAGCTCATCGGTTACTTCACCGATGCCTATACCGAGGATGCCCCGCTGAACGGTACCAAAGTCTTTTATATCACGAATTATTTTCCTGACAAGGTTGGCAGGGATAGCAAAAGAGTAACCTTCATACCGTCCTGATCTTGTGATGATAGCGGTATTGATACCTACGAGTTCTCCGTTGGTATTGACTAAAGCCCCGCCACTGTTACCTGGATTTACAGCAGCATCTGTCTGAATAAAACTTTCAATTTTATATTCGCCTTCCAATATATCGATACTTCTTCCTTTTGCACTCACAATGCCAGCAGTGACCGTGGATTCGAGGTTGAAGGGATTACCAACAGCAAGTACCCATTCGCCAACCCGGACGCTATCGGAATTTCCAAAGATAAGATAGGGTAGGCCATCCTCATCGATTTTGAGAAGCGCTAAATCTGTTGAAGGGTCAGTACCAATCAGGGTTGCCCCATATTTTCTTTTATCACTTAAAGTAATTTCAATCTCTTTACCTTCTTCTATTACGTGGTTATTCGTAACGATATAGCCATCGGGAGAGATGATCACTCCGGAACCCGAAGAACCTCCGTAACTATTACTCCACCAGTCAAGATTTCCATTCGAGAAGGCTTTGATATTCACAACTCCGGGGGTTACGATTTCTGCTGCTTTGGTGAAATTGGTAGGAGAAGAGGCCGTGAAGGTTTGTTGCCGGTTACCGGAAAGAAGATCATCTGTATAATTCGTATATCTTACCGGGGCTTGATCCCTGATAATGACCTCCTGAGGTTTCTCAAAATGCTTGTATACGGATACAGAGATGAGTGCACTTAGCACAGAAACCGCCGTTATGAGGACCAAATTTTTCATATATTGGTTGTTATTTTTTAAGAAAAAGTATAAAAAAAAGTAGCCTGCTCTTTGTGTTATTCAATTCGAAAATAGGGAAACTAAGAGCGTAAACAAAGTAAGTGCTATAAAGTAAGTGTTTTTAAGAGTTAAATTAAGTTACTTAGACGAAAATATCAATTATTTCTATGTATTTTGAGTTTTATAATACCTTAAACAGCATTACCACAGGCTTGTTTTTTATTTACCCATCTTTTAACGTTTCTGTACAGGATATTAGTTTAGTACCTGTCCCTTAGAGCATGTTTATCCTGATAAAATTGTGAAACCAGGTTCACTTAATCCTAAATATTATTCAATAATGAACATTTTTGATACCGGACAAGGGGATAAAGAAAAGGAATATCCCGGAAATATTTGGGGATGGAAGTTTTCTTTTATTTCACTTGGCATAATTGTAGTGTTGTCAATATTAGC
>JBLHJZ010000282.1:0-6628 GCA_047619515.1 Saprospiraceae bacterium
GACAATCGAAAATCAGTAATTCGGAATACAATACCTTATACAACGAAATCCTTGCAGAGATCAGAGCCAATAAGAGAACCATGCAAACGAAGATGGGGGATTTTCGAAAAGCGGCCAAGGAACCTGAAATACAAAAGTCAATCAAAAAAGAACTGACCTGGCTTGATCAAAAACAGATGGCTTATTTGGATAGCATAAGGAATCGAAATCCATTCTTAGGAAATATCGTGGCATTGGGTACCCTGTCGAGCTTTCCGGATAAGGCGGATCAGTATAATAGTAACGAGGTGGATTATTTTACGGCGGAATATTTCAAAAATGCAAATCTCAAAAACCCTGCGTTCAATCACATTCCTTATTTGTTTGAATCGTTTAAAGAGTTTTCACAGACTTTAGCGGCTGTAGGTTTAGCCCAAAACATGGTCAATGATCTTGTTAATCAAAACCTGGAATTGGTTCCTGATTCAACTCAGGCCATGCGATACGCGTTGGGAGGAACCTTATTGGGCTTGCAGGGCAAAAATCATCCTTCGTTTACGGACTATGCTAATCAGTTTATTGAAAAATTTGGAACAAGTACCGATACCGCTGCTATAGATCAATTGAAAACACAAATGGAACAGGCGAAGAGTTTTGTCCCCGGAGGAAGTGCACCGGAGATCGCCATGAAGACTCCGGAAGGGGAAATGATGAAGCTTAGTGAGCTAAGAGGAAAAGTAGTGCTGATAGATTTTTGGGCAAGCTGGTGTGGGCCATGCCGAAAAGAAAATCCTAATGTGGTCCGTGTCTATAATAAATATAAGTCCGCAGGTTTTGAAATCCTGGGAGTGAGCCTGGATAAGACCAAGGACAAATGGCAGGCGGCTATTGCAAAGGACGGGCTCACCTGGCACCATGTCAGTGATCTGAGAGGCTGGCAAAATAAGGCTGCTCAAACCTATGGCGTACGCTCGATTCCGCATACGGTACTGGTAGATCAGGAAGGGAAAATTATTGCCCGTAATTTGAGAGGCCCTGCGCTCGAGCGGAAATTGGCGGAAATTTTTGACTAAGGGACAGGGTTTTTAGCATATAAAATAAACAATCTTGCAATGCCGTACAAAATATTGTACTTTTATATGTACAAATAATTGTCCTTATGAAAGCAATAACAATATCGGCATTAAGGGCTAAAATGAAGTATTACTTTGAAGAAGTAAGTAAGTCTTTAGAAGTTATTATCGTTCCAAGAAATAATAATAAAGAGGATGCAATTGTAATTATGTCAATTAAGGAATACAACTCTTTAAAAGAAACTGAGCTTTTATTATCTTCCTCAAAAAACCGGCTCCGGCTTGAAGAATCAATTCAACAATTGCAAGATGGCAAAACAATCCCATATCAGCTTGAAGATTAAATGCCACTATGGATATTGGATTTACACAAAACGGATGGGACGATTTCGAATATTAGCTAGAAAATGATAATGAGATTGCAATCAAAATTAAAGAATTAATTAAACCTATTGGGATTAATCCTTTTAAAGGAATTGGCAAACCCGAACCTTTGAGACATGGGCTAAGAGGGTTTTGGTCTAGAAGAATCACTCAAGAACATAGACTAATCTATCGAGTCTCTGGGAAAAAAGGTGTTGACCAAAAATGTTCTATAATTCAATGTCGTTTTTATTATGATGATTAAACCCCAAATACTACCTCCTCCCATAATGTTCTTTCGCTTTATATACCTATCTTTTTTGTTATGCTTTGTTAATGCTTGTACAGATTCCAAAGTAAATCAACAACACCCAGTTGAAATAACTAAGGATTCTACGCTACCAAAGATGGCCGATACAATAATAACCGGCTGGGAAATTTCACCCATTGATTACGATTCAAGCCAATGGACAGAATTGATCCGGCTGGATAAAACCATTGTCCTGGATATGAGGTATGCTACGACCAATAATTTTGTCAACGAACAATTATACGATTGTGCCCGATGCTTCCTAAGGCCTGAAGCTGCCGAAGCTGTCATGGCTGCCAATCAAAAACTTAAAGCTCAGGGTTACCGGCTTAAGATGTATGATTGTTTCAGGCCTTTGCCCATCCAACAGCGACTTTGGGACAAGTTTCGAAATCCGAGTTATGTCACACCACCGTCCAAAGGATCAATGCATAATCGCGGCCTGGCAGTTGACCTGACCATTGTCGATGCAAACGGAACGGAGCTGGATATGGGAACGGAATTTGATTTCTTTGGAAAAGAGGCACATCATACTTATACGGGGCATTCTGAAACAGTGAACAAAAACCGGCTCCTACTCAAAGAGACCTTGGAGTCTTTAGGGTTCAAGGGCATCCGGACGGAGTGGTGGCATTATTCGTATGTAGGGAAGACTTATGACTTGTCGGAAATGGTTTGGGAGTGTGAAGGGAGTTAGATGACCGGTATTGGGTATTGGGTGTTGGGTGTTCGGTATTCAGCACCGAACGCCGAATACAAAACCCTAATTTTATCCTTCTCGAAACAATGACCACAATTTCCTCGTTACATAGCTGTTATTTTTTTAGTTTTGTAGGGATTAGAAAACAAGACACCATTACTTTAAAATCAAAAAATAAAAATGCAGGAAATAGCCTTTAAAAATGATGTAGAAGCTGTTGATGCGCTGGCACAGGCATACAAGGATTTGTCCCAAGAAATTTCGAAAGTAATCGTAGGGCAGGAGGATGTTGTCAGAGCGGTGATCATTTCGCTTTTCGGTAATGGACACAGTCTACTGGTCGGAGTTCCCGGACTGGCAAAGACCCTTTTGGTAAGTACCATTGCCGAAGTATTGGATCTCGAATTCAAACGAATCCAGTTTACGCCGGATTTGATGCCATCAGATATTATCGGGTCAGAAATTTTGGACGAGGCTCGTCATTTTAAATTTAACAAAGGGCCATTGTTTTCAAATATCGTCCTGGCAGATGAGATTAACCGTACGCCTCCCAAGACGCAGGCCGCTTTGTTGGAAGCGATGCAGGAGCGTTCGGCAACCGTAAATGGTGTCCGGCACATATTACCAAAACCCTTCTTCGTATTGGCAACACAAAACCCGATCGAACAGGAAGGAACCTATCCCTTGCCGGAAGCGCAACTTGACCGGTTTATGTTTAATATTCCTTTGGATTATCCTTCTTATGACGAAGAAATCCAGGTGGTCAAAGCGACTACCTCTAATGCTACTTATAAACTTGAAAATATAGTAACTGCTGAGCAGATTCTATTTTTCCAGCAATTGGTCAGAAAGATTCCAATTTCGGATAATGTATTGGAATATGCGGTTGGATTAGCGACTAAAACGCGACCGAATACGGCCAAGGCTACTGATGCTGTTAATAATTATATTTCCTGGGGTGCAGGGCCAAGGGCTTCTCAGTATCTGGTACTGGGCGCTAAATGCCATGCAGCTATCAAAGGTAAATACTCTCCTGATATCGAAGATGTGCAAGCAATCGCCAACTATGTCTTGCGCCACAGGATCGTAAGAAACTTTAAGGCAGAAGCAGAGGGCATTTCAGAAGAAAACATAATCGAAGGGTTGTTTTAGCCCATTTTAAAGTCAATAGCCTTTATTCGGTTTTAGGTTTTCGGCATTCGTAGCCGCTCTGACACACAAAAACTTTTGGCATAAAGTCTATAAGAGATAAAAACAAGGGTTCAGCAACTAACGTTACTGAGCCCTTGTTATTGGGGTGAAATGTACCCGTAAAAGCACTTTGTTTTTCCTGTTTTTGGCTAAGCGGCCTGGTCAACACCTGCCATTCTTACACCAAAAGAACCATATCCGGCATCTATTAAGGTGAGTATGAAAAAAGTATGCATGTATAAAAAGTAGCCATGAAAGTTCAAAGAAACTACGTTTTACACTAGACTTTCTTCGGGACTTCGACTTCGCTCAGCACAAGCTTTAAGTTTTAGGCATTCGTAGCCGCTCTGACACACAAAAACTTTTAGAATAAAGTCTTCTTAATACTTTGTGGCAATTTGAAAAATGCAGCTTTGCCATATGAAGAGGAACACAACAAGGACTTAGTTCCGTTTTTTATTAATTTTGTAAGTCGTCGAAAAAAAAATAAAAACATGAAAGTATATTTCAAAATAATATTCCTTTTTCTAGTCCTAAGCTTGTGGACAGGATGTAGCAACGATTTCACCGACAAACTGGCTCCTGTCCAGGCTGCCTTTGGTAAAATAAACGAACTGGTACTGGTCGCTGATAAAAGTGTTTGGGAGGGAGATATAGGCGATACGATCCGCTATTATTTGTCTTCTGCTTATATCATCTTACCTCAACCCGAACCTATTCTGGATATTCGCTATTATGAACCGAAGGACTTAAAATCCGTCTCCGGCCGAAAGAACTTTAGGACTTACCTTTTTATTGGAGACCTCAATGATGCTGATTCTCCCACGACCAGGATGATAAAAGAGGATATTGGCTCCGAAGGTGTTTATAGGGCTAATGAAGATCCTGCTTTCAATTTGTCCGTCGGTAATAACAAATGGTCAAAAGATCAAATTTTGATTTATCAGTTTGCGAAAGATAAAACGACCTTAATTGATAATATAAAAAAGAATGCAGCGACCATTTTAAAAAGAGTGAACCGGCATGACAGGGAGGTCGTCAATGCGAATATATATCAGGGAGGGGAGAATCTGACTTTGATCTCTTTAGTTGAATCAAGGATGGGGGTTGAATTAAAGATACCCTATGATTATTTTTTAGCGCTGGATGACTCGACGGCTACTACTATTTGGATCCGAAAGGAAACCGATTATCTGAGTAGTAATATCTTTTTACATAAGTTTCCCTATAAAGATCAGGAGCAACTTTCCAAAAAAGGAATCAAGAATCAATTAAACAGAATGGGGCTTTATGTGAGTACGGAGATTGACGGAACCTACAAGCATATCAATGACGTAGATTTGCCGATATATACGACGAATATGCAACTGGATGGAAAGTTTGCAGTAGAGACCAGAGGGATATGGGAAATTGAAAATGATTTTATGGGAGGGCCGTATATCAGTTATTCTATCTTAAATCCTACTACCAATGAGATACTGCTGGTAGAGGGTTTTATTCATGCGCCCAGTAAAAACAAGCGGGACTACATGCAACAGTTAGAGCATATTTTTGGGTCGCTGAAATTTAGGTAAACTTCAACAATTAGAAGTGATTTAAAGTAATTTGTGTAAAAAATGTGCTTGAGTACCTTATTCTCAGGCACATTTTTTATTTTAGAGGATGTTAGAACATTTCCTCCTTTATTTCATAGGCATAATATATGAGAAAACTACTTCCCGATAGCCACTTAGAGACCTATTCTGATGAAGACTTATTGGTCAACATCCATTCGAAAGATGGCCATAAATCAGCCGGAGAGCTTTATAAAAGGTATGCTCACCTGGTCAATGGTATCTGCATGAAATACCTTAAAAACAGTGCAAATAGCAATGATGTCATGATGGACATTTTTGAAAAATTCTTAAAGAATCCACCTATTGGAGATGTGCTTTCTTTTAAAAAATGGTTATTTACAGTAACCAAACATGAATGCCTGACTTTTCTTAGAAACAGCAAAAGATCCGAAGGTCAGGAAGAACAATGGAAAGATTTTGAAAAAAAGTCTGAAAATTTTATGGAAAATGAGGACGTTTGGAGTCTTAATAATAAGACAAGTGATGTAACGGTGGTTCAAGATGCCTTAAAACAGCTAAAAGAGCCTCAACAAGTATGCCTTCAGCTCTTCTATGTAGAGGGAAAGAGTTATAAAGAAATTGAAGAAAAAACGGATTTTGACTTAAATCAAATTAAGAGTCATCTGCAAAACGGGAAGCGGAAACTTAAATTATTGGTGGAGAGACATTAGACTTTATTCCAAAATAGTTCTATGAGATAAAAATGAAGGATTTGTTTTCTTGTCGAGGAACGCCCGCCTGCCTGCCGGAAGGCAGGGAGTCCTACCCGTACGGGTAAAGGCGAGGACGTGACGAAGGAAAGGAGACAAAGACGAGTTTTTAGCCATACGAAATTATTTGGCATAAAGTCTATTAATGAAATTGATTAAAAAAATTGCGTGCCTGACATATTTGCGGCTTTTAGCCGTTAGCTTCCCTCATCCGCGTTTTAGGACACGATAAAGGGAAACCAACTGCTAAAAGCCAAGAGCTAATAGCTTTAATCAAGTTTCCGGCAATATGTCACGCACTCAAAAGATTTCAAAATACTGGAATATGAAAAAGATTTTTCAAGCAACACAATGTTTGTCCCGGGAGGAGATAAACCATTATTTAAAAGGGGACGTCCAGGATGACCTGCGATATAAAATTGAAAATCATTTAATAGATTGCCCGCTATGCGCTGAGGTCGTAGAGGGCTATGGGGTTTCTGACGATGAGGCGGAGGACGTATTTAATGAAATATATCAAAAAATTGATGCCAGGACAAGTACCACCCCTGGGATAAGCAACAACCGGCTTACTCCCTGGAATCGAATCGCCGCAGGAGTACTATTTTTGTTGACAGCTGGTGCAGCTTATTTATATTATCAAAGTGCCCCGTCAAAAGGTAATTATCAGGCATATTTTCAAAACG
>JBLHJZ010000283.1:0-6623 GCA_047619515.1 Saprospiraceae bacterium
CATCCCATTTTTGGAAGTGTCTTCACCTATATTAATTATGGTAGTCATGATTTTTATTTTTTATACAAATTAGGCTGTTTTTCAATTGGGGGCACTGACAAATATCAATCGGTGGGCTGAAATATATCAGGTGAGCTGGGGGGTGATTTTATATTAAAATAATATTGATCAAGCTCATCTAAAAAGCGTTCATCAGTAATAGCTGATCTATTGAAAAAAAGGACACTCTCAATACCTGTTTCCGGATAAATTCTTATTTCGCAATAATAGCCTCCGCCCCCGCCTGCATGGGTATAGTACTTTTGCCCATTTAATTGATCTGTGAACCAGGACAGACACATGCCAGTGGCTTTATAATTATTGGTATAATTTTCAGTAAAAAGATATTTTTTGTAATCATCATTTAAAGATTAGGGGTATTTCGCTTCCATTACCTCTACTTTCTTAAATACATTGCACATGATATGTGAAACCCCCAAAAGTAGCAATGAGGAAAGCCAGTTGGAGGTTTGATTTTTGTCATTTTGGATTTTGGTTTTTATTAGGACTTAGCGATCAAGGATATAATAGTTGAGTAAAGAAATCAATTTTGTAAATGATAAAAATCATTGACTCCAGCTTTACTTTCTTATACATTTATAGGCGTTAGCAAGGAGCTAAGTTAAAAGCGTGGAACCCTGACTAGAGGGTTAGGTGATCCCGATGGCGTTATACTAATTTAAGGGTATAAACGTGAAGGGGAGGAGTATTTTTATTTTGGGAAATTTGATGAGAATACCATTTAAAAAATAAAAAGAGAGTGCAAAAAAGAGTAGGATTATTTTTAGGAATATTACAAGTCTTCGTAGCAGTAGGAGCGATTCCTGCGGGCTTGTCGATGATCTTCGAACCTGATGGGAGTGGGCTTGGTCTGTCAAGTAAAGTATTAGTCGGATCGCCTTTTCAGGACTTTTTTATTCCTGGTCTTTTTTTATTTTTTGTCAATGGATTATTGAATGCTTTGGGTGCCGTTTTCTCTATCAAAAGAAAAAAATATGCAGGAATATTTGGTCTGGTACTTGGAATAATTCTGCTACTGTGGATATGCATTCAGGTGTACTTCATAGGATTGACTCATTTTTTGCAACCTTTGTTCTTTGCTGTTGGCGTGGTTGAACTAATACTAAGCTATATCTATATTAGGAAGGAAATTCAACAGGACAAGGGCCAACTCGAAAAACCTTAAAAATTTAGAGTATGTTGGGATTTGGGCTTCGAGGCGAAAACTGGCATTTTTGATTAAACAAAGTTCAAAAACCGGAGTTCCGATCTAGCATCGGGATAAGGATTTTTGAGCTGAAAGGTAAGCGAAAAAAGGACGTTTGTAGGCCGAATGCTAAAATCCCAACATACTCTTAACTAAACCTTAAGCATATATTGCAACTATTTATAAATAAAAAACCTTTTATATATAGAGTTCATTTTTTTAATCATCTAAAATCACAATATGAGAATCTTTTTGGTAGTACTTCTTTTTTCCTTATTTTCAATTTCAATAACCACACTATTTTCCAGCAATTCAAACCTGAATCCCAGCGATGCTGATGACCCCAATTCTAATGTTCCGGTAGCAGGAAAATCTTTTGAGCCATTAAGAAGTCAGGTGGATGAAAGCTTCCAGGCCAGTTTGGAGCAGCAGCTAAATACCGATAAAAAATTAAAAAAGCTGATAGCCCAAAAGAAAATTTCCATCGGCCTGGTGGATTTAATGGATTCGGAAAACGTCCGTTTTGCCCAGATAAATGGAGATGAAATGATGTATGCTGCCAGTTTGCCCAAAATCGCTGTACTGCTGACCGCAATGGATGCACTGGAAAATGGCGAACTAAAAGAGACGCCGGAAGTCCAAAAAGATATGTTCCTGATGATTAACAAATCCAATAATCAGGCTTCAACGAGAATGATTGATCGCCTGGGATTTGAAAAGATTGAAGAAGTGTTGACTGATCCAAAATATGCGCTATATGACAAAGAATATGGCGGTGGTTTATGGGTAGGAAAAAGATACGCAGGAAAGGGAAAAAAGTATCCGGATCCATTACAGGGATTGAGCCATGCGGCTTCTGCTACCCAAGTTAGCCGGTTTTATTACATGATGCTCAATGGGATGTTGGTAAATGAAGATCGCTCAAAGCAAATGATGTCAATAATGTCTGATCCAGGCTTACACCATAAATTTGTAAATACCCTGGATAGAATTGCTCCGGATGCAAAACTATATAGAAAGTCTGGCTCCTGGTCGAACTTTCATTCTGATTCGGTAATGGTGCTGGGACCGGAACGAAGATATATCCTGGTTGCTCTGGCTGAAGATGCCGAGGGTGAAAAGACCATGCGAAATCTGGTGAAGAGTGTAGAAGAAGTTTTAAATATCAACGGGTAAAATATCCGGGGGAATATCCAATAAAACGTATAAAAATAGATGATTGCTGCTAAGGAAGCATTCCGGTTTTTTCTTCGAAAGACTTTTGATATTCGAAACGGGGAATTACTCCGTGCTTCCTTAATGCTACTCAATATCTTTTTTATCATTTCTACTTTACTGATTGTCAAACCAACAGTGAATGGTTTGTTCCTGTCAAAATTCGGAGTGGAAAAGCTACCTTATGCTTTTATGCTGGTAGCTGTGGTAGCAGCTGTTGTTACCACCCTGTACTCAAAAATCGTCCGAAGTATTCCCTTAAATAAAATTATTAATGGAACGCTTCTTTTTTCAGTGTTTTCTTTACTGTTTTTCGGGTTGTTTCTACGCCTGAATCTTTGGGAACCCCTGATACTTTTCCTCTTTTATATTTGGGTAGCTATTTTTGCTTTATTGGCCACCTCTCAATTTTGGGTGTTGGCAAATATTGTTTTTAACGC
This sequence comes from Saprospiraceae bacterium, assembly GCA_047619515.1. Classification (GTDB taxonomy): domain Bacteria; phylum Bacteroidota; class Bacteroidia; order Chitinophagales; family Saprospiraceae; genus JAHDHW01. The sequence continues at coordinate 2,902 of JBLHJZ010000283.1, forward strand.
CAGGGAAGCTAAGCGCTTATTCGGATTCATTGGCGCAGGTGCGATAGCCGGCGGGATTTTCGGCGGGTACTTTACCTCCGTTTTAGCTCAGTTCACTAGCAGTGAAAATCTTCCTTTTTGGGGCGCTTTTTTCATTTCACTTTGTATACCCATCAACTGGATTATTTGGAAAAGATATGTAGCGGATAAGCTATCTGTTTTTCAGCAAAAAAAAAGGACGAAAGGATTTGGTGACCATCCTTTTAGTTTAGTTCGGAAGTCCCGACATCTTACCTTTTTGGCGAGCATCGTTGGGGTAAGTGTAATAGTAGCCAAGTTAGTAGACTATCAATTTGGGGGGGTAGCTGCAGCCTTGATTCCTGACCCCGATGAATTGACGGCCTTCTTTGGTTTTTGGTTATCTACTTTTAGTGTGATTTCTCTTTTATTGCAATTGCTGGTGACCCGAAGGGTGGTCGGAACTTTTGGGGTCGGCGCTTCTTTACTTTTTCTTCCAGGTGTTATTTTTCTGGCAGTGCTTGCCTTGATATTATTTCCGGGAGTACTGGCAGCTGCTGTGTTTTTGAAAATGGCTGATGGAGGGCTCAAACAATCCATCAATAAAGCCGCTATGGAGTTATTGGTGTTACCGGTAAACCAGGATATAAAAAATCAAACCAAAACTTTTATTGATGTTTTTGTAGATAGTTTGGCTACCGGGATTAGCGGTATCCTACTGATTTTTTTAATCGACGGGCTAAATTTTTCTACCAATGCAATTAATGCAATGATAATCGGCTTGCTACTACTTTGGATTTATTTGGTGTCGCAGGTGAAAAAAGAATACCTCCTGTCTTTTAGACGAAAAATAGCATTTCCCGAAAATCATCAGGACAAAAAAGAGATCGACCTTAATAAGGAATCTGTGTTGAACGGCTTAAAGAAAGTATTGGAAAGCGGATCGGAGCATCAGCAGTTAGTGATCCTTAAAAAGATAAGAGGGTTAGCCAATAAACGACTTTTTGACAGTATAAAGCGACTGCTCAATCATCCGTCAGATGGCATCAAAGTGGAAGCAATTCGAAATTTATATTTTTATAAAAAAGATAATATCACCTCAGACATAGAAGCCTTGGTACAGACTGATAATCAAAATGTAAAAATTGCAGCATTTGAATATTTAGTGAAACATGCTAAAGATAGCCAGGAAGATTTTATTGAAAAGTATTTGCATCAGGCCGATTATCGGGTCAGAGGAGCGGCTTTGATTAGCCTGGCATCCGAAACCAGGGATAACCCTGACCTTGCACGAAAATTTAAGTTGGCCAGGCTCATTCAGAATAAGTTGGATATCCTACCTGTAATAACTGATCAGGAGGAGCTGCAATTCAGAACCATCACAGCACTAAGAGCTATTGGAAATGCAAGTATGTCAAGGTTCTTTCCTTTTCTCCAGTCCTCTTTTTCTAGTAAAAATATAAATATTGCCCGTCAGGCTATTATAGAAGCAGGAAATACGCTAAGTCCGAAATTTATCTACCCATTAGTTCAATTGCTTTCAAAACCATCATTCAATACAAGTGTTCGGACTGCTTTGGTACACTATGGGAATGACATTGTACCTGCCCTGGAAAAAATGGTTCAGGAAGGAAAAATAGATTTAAAATTGATGCGAGAAATTCCTGCGGTGATAAAAAAAATTGGTACGCAACAATCGGTCAATTTTCTTTTTGATTTGATGCATGAAGATGATTTAATGGTAAGGCAAGAAGCATTGCGTGGACTGAATTTTGTCAATAATAATTTTCTCCACCTGAAATTCAGCCAGAGGGAAATTGATAGTATATTATTAAGGGAAGTCCAATTGTATCAGGAAACCTTAATCGCATTATTTGTAGAAGGTCAGATTGATGCTGCTTCAAAAAATCCGGTAAAAACAGAAAAAGTGGAAGCCAGGAAAGGATTAATTCATTTATTGAAAAAAAGGTTGGATCGAAACCTTGAGCGCATATTCAGGCTATTGGGATTGATTCATCCGAATGGTGATATTTACATGATCTATAAAGGTATTCGAAGCCGGAAATCAGATTTGCGATTCAGTGCACTCGAGTATATGGATAATTTGCTTGATCCCGATTTGAAAAAAAAATTGATTCCATTATTGGAAGCTTCCTTGCAAGAATCTATTTCTGATGAAGCGATTAAAAACGTTCCGCTCAAAATCCCAAAGGAGTACGAATGTTTTCAATCATTATTAAATGGGAAAGATACACGGATTAAGTTGGCAGTCTTGTACCTGTTGGAACAATTAAAGCAAGCGCAGTTTCACGACTTAATAAAACAACAAATGAGCAGTGAGGATTTAAAAGTCCGGAATTTTGCTGAAAGGGTAGCGCTGGAAATTTAATCCAATGATTTCTGGGGTTGTGTAAAAAGTCAAAATCAGTAACAGTTTAAAATTTTTACATGCTCTAAGTCTTTGACCTTATGTTTACTAAATTTTTAAAGTCTAACGATACCCCATAGAATGATTTTTGTTATTGTATTTTGTACTTTAAACAATAATTTGACCTCTCCGAGGTAGGGTGTACAAAATGCGTGGGTAAAGTTGCGTCGCTTTTTGATTTGTATTCATTAGGAAAACCGTTAAAATCCCAGTGAATAAAAATGAAATCCAGGAAATCCCTACTTTACAATAAAAATTATTCTGAAGGGATTAAACTCGAATAACCACCGATTTCATCGGTGGCAAGAAAACCTCTTTTTTAATAACCACGAAGTGGTTGAATACCCATATAAAGAAAATTAAACCCATTCCGGGTTCCCGACCTTCTATTTTTTCACCCACCGACAAAATCGGTGGCTATTTACATTAGAGCATGTTGGGGAATTGGGCTTCGAGCCGAAAACTGACAATTTTTTGCTTAGACGAGGCCCCAAAACCGGATTTATGCCATAGCATAATGAGGATTTTTGGGATGAAGTATAAGCGAAAAAGTCTAGCGCTGGCTTGATATAGTATATCAAATAGCATAGCCAAAAGGTAGGCCGAATGCTAAATCCCCAACATACTCTTAAATCCCTTCGGAATAAGAACCTATATTAAGAACTGCTGGATAGAATCAATCTTTATTGACGCTCAAAAACAGACACAACTTTCTATTGGGCTTTTGTACACCCTACTTCAAGGAGGTCGTATTATAACCAGAAGTATTTAATAATCATGTGTACGAAACCGACTTTTTACACAACCCTGTGATAATGAAAGAATGGAGTAAAGACGCTAATTTTCGCTAATTACACGAATTTCTAATTTGTAAAATTCGTGTCGTTTTTTAATATTTAGTTTAGCTTGCTATGGAGTAGTTCATTTATTCTCTGCTTCTTTTCTCACAATCGCATCAATTTTTCTGGCTAATGCATAATGATCAGCGCTGGAATTTTTATTCAATACATTTGACATCAAAGCGATCATATAAGTGGTACTATCGGGGCGTTCAATAATAGCAACGGAGTTCATATAGTTTTTAACATTGCCTCTGTATTTTCCACAATCGGGAGCGAGTTCCCTATTACAACTGTATAGACTACCTGACTTGAAATAAACAGCTGCCTCCTTCAACGAAGAAGAAGAAGCGTATCGAATTCTGGTTCCTGTCATGTACATGAGGCGTTTGATCTCAAGGCTAGATTCAGGATCGATAATATTTCCCCGTTCCAAAGCCATCATCCATTTCATCAAT
>JBLHJZ010000284.1:0-6616 GCA_047619515.1 Saprospiraceae bacterium
GGAATATTTTCCATCCACTTTTTGTCAATCTTCGATATTTTTCTTTTTCCGTTGATCAGTTTGTAAAGCCATACCACGTTGTTGGGTTCATTAATTCCTGCAAACGGAGAACCCAGCGTGATCACTTGTCGGATAAATTCCGGTTTCGCTTTAGCTAATTGTCTGGCATATACCCCTCCGAGGCTCCAGCCGATCAGGCTTACTTTGGTTTGATGTTTATCGTGAAGATTTTGGATTTTTTTGAGCAGAATATTCAGTTGACTGATATTGCCATAGTTTCTACCCAGATCCCAAGTGTAAGGCGTATAACCAATTTCTTTGAGGAATCTTCGAAAGTGATTGGTAGAAAAATCACTGGCCATAAATCCGGGAAGAATGAGAAGGGGATGCCCGTCTCCGGAGACCGGGGGATTGAAAGTCTTTCTAAATTTATAAAATTTTCTTAGCTCGTTCCAAACCTTGATATGTTCACCAACATACTTGGATAAGGGGGGACGTTTTATTGGTGAGCGAGTATTTTTTGACTGTGATACCATGGTAATGAAGGTATGAAAAATAAAGAAATGAAGGCGTTCTTTTTTTGCTTCAAAACTTCTTTTTACTTTCCCGTTGGTTTTCTCTTCTTAACTACTTTCTTTGCGCGGGCATTGGTCATGGTCATCAATTCCGGGTCGGTACCATCCTGTCGAATACTTTGAGCGGCCTCTTTAATTGCCTGACCGGAAGTCTTGATAATTTCCTTTTGATTGTTTACGGTCAGCTCCACCGTTTTCTGTACAAGGTCTTTAGTCAAATTAAAAGCTTTCAGCCCAGCATCTTTGTAAAGATTGGCGATTTGTAAAGTCGTATTAAAAGAAGATTTGAGTACAATTCCACTTGCCTTTATCAAGATAGCATTGGCTTCTTTAGTTGTTTGTAGTACTTTTTTAATATTTGATTGGCTCATGGAAAGTTATTTTGTGAGAAGTGAGAAGTGAGTGGCGCCATTTAGTTGACCTCCTCTCACTTCTCCTTCTTTTTCTTAGTTTTTTGAAAACAATTTTCTGAATCGAACAACTGTATGATTCAACTGAACTTTTACCGTTTCCAAAGTATCAAAAACGATATCTTGTTGTTTCGCCGCTAGTTTAAGGCTTCCTTTTACGGCTTTATTTGTTATATCCTGTAATTTTTCACCATTTACGATTGCACCATCCACTACATTTTCAGCAGTTTTCAAAGTATAGGTGTTTACGTTTTTAGTCGCTTTGGTGATATTTTCCAGGCTCACTGTTTCTGCTACTGTATCATAAGCTTTATTATACGCTTTTTTTACAGTTGACAATGCTATGTTTCTCAGTTGTCCGCCGTTTTCCATAAGGTCTTCCACTACATCTTCAGCAGCTTCTATTACCTGTGAATTGACAGCTTTCGCCGTTCCTTTGATCGCTTTGACGCTATCAGCGAAATCAAATTTATTGTTTGCTTTTTTTACAATTTTATTAGTTGCCATTTTTATTTAATTTTATTGTTGATGAAATATGACTTCTTTGAAGTCAAGGATAGTTTACGTTTATAGTTTATTTCTCCGCTAAAATTTTAGCAGGGGTTTTCTTAACTACTTTTGCAGGAGTTACGGTTTTTTTCACAGCAACAGGTTTTGCTGTCTCTACTTTAGTAGTTTTGGTAGTTTTTTTCACTTTAGGTAATTCAACCCCTAATAGATTTCTAAATCGTTTATTGCCAGAAACTACAAGACCTTTTAATTCTTCAAGAGTAGAAAGGGTCAAATCCTGTTGTTTTCCGAACAATACGGTTCCTTCTTTCATTAGTTTTGCAGAGATTTTTTGCCATTTAGCTCCTGTTGCTAAGGAACCTTCTACAAGACTATCGGAAGCTTTTATCGCACTTTCTGTGATGTTTTTTACTGTGATTTTCATAATATTACTGATTTAATTTTTGGTTAACTTTTTAAATGCAATGCAAAGATACGGGGAGGAGTTACAAATGAGTTACAGACAAAAGGTCAGGGGTCAGGAAGTCAGGAGTCAAAGGTAGGCTGCTCAAGTCCTTTGACGACTCTCAAAGGCCTTTGATCTGATCAAAGAGCCTCTTCGTTTCCGGTAAGGGTGATATCCCAAACTCTTCGTCGAGGACTTTTTTGCATTGCTGGTAGGTCTTTATAGCCATTGGGCGATTCCCTTTTTCGAGGTAGGCTTCCATTTGAATACGGTAAGCATCCTCCCAGACATGGTCGATCTGGAGGATTTGCTGGGCCAGTCGAATACTTTCGATGGGATTTTCTTTGACGAGTAATTCACTAAGGCTTATGAGGGCGTTGAGGGTGAGCAACTGGATACGCTCCCGTTCTTCTGCTGACCAATCTTCATAGAGGCGATTCGGTAAAAAGGTACCTTCATATAAGTTGACTACTTCGTAGTATGCTTTTTGAGCGATCTTTGGGTGGTCTGCGATATGCTGATTCCCGATAGCGACAAATTGATCCATCGCATCTACATCAAGCCACAACTCATCGAGCTTGAGCTGGTAGGTAAGACCTTGTCGGATAATGTATTTGGTATCGGTTCTACTTTGTCTCATTGGCTCCAATACCCTATTGATACCATGGAGTGCAACTTTGAAATTTTGCTGCCCGGCTTTGGTGTCGGACTCATCCCAAATGCGATCAATGATTTGTTCTTTATGAAGTCCGTGACGGTGACGGTTGGTGATTAAAAACTGAAATAGCTGAAGACTTACTTCCCTACCCCACTCCTTTTGAGGAACAACTATCCCATCCCGCCAGAGTTGAAACGCTCCAAGTGTTTGTACACGAAGAGTCGCTGTAGCTTTCTTGTCAAGTATGGCTGCTATTCGGGATTCTATGCTGGTCACCTAATTACTTTTTGAGCTTATCCACTTTTTTATTTAGTGCTGCGACTTCTTTGGAAAGCACTTCAAGCTTTTCCATGATGTGTCTGGAGTCAGATTTTGTTGAGTTGAGCCAGGAGTCCAAATCAAGTTTATGACCGATCTCCTCTTTTACATGGCTGATCTGATCCTGGATTTGCCCCTGGATATGAGCGACTTGTTTTTTAGGATCTTTAATCGTGTCCATCACCAATTTTGGTGCTTCGGTAGCCATTTTTTTCCAAAGGTCGAAACTCTTGGAAAGGATGCCTTTTTGTTCTTCCGGAGTCTTGTCCTCCATTGCCTGGATGGTAAGATCCTGAAGCTTGCTTTGTATAAAGGCTACCACATCATCAAATTCTGAAAATCTTTTTTCATCTCCGCCTTGTACATGCCGGATGTTACCTCTCCATTGGATTTGTGGTTCTCCTTTTTCGCTTTCAAAAATCTTTTGTGTAAAACGAAGCATAAAGGAGGCTGTTTCTTCTTTTTTAGTGGCCATCTTGGTAAGATTTCTTGTTTAAAAAATTAAAGTTAAAATAATTTGCTTAGCCAAGGCTAACAAATGGTTGGGGAATTTCGGTATTCGGGTTTCGGGGGCATTATTTATTATAATTTTTAAGACCTAATCTGGCAAAGCCGGTGCCATTTGGGGCTCTTAATATGCGGGGTTAAAACATATCCATACAAACACATAGAACACCTGATTTTTCTCTACCTTAAACGATCGCATTTTAGAAAAAGCATCCGCGCAGGCTCAAAAACACTATTTTTTGCGATAAATACTTAAGGGCTTTGTATCTTTGTTGCGATTTAAAGAGATTTTACAATTGCCAATAACCCAGGTTGAAAAGCATAATTTTTCGATTAAATTTTTTATATTCCTGATTGTTCCGTTGAAATGTATTTACAAAATCAAAAATCCTAAAAAGTGTTAGATAAAATTTTAAAACAATTTAATAAAACATCCCCTGGTGTAAAGGCGATATCCGGTGTAGATGCTACCTTTCTTTACATAGAAACACCAACGAGTCCGATGCATATCGGCAGTGTGGCCATCATTGAAGGTTCGCTGGATTTTGAGATATTTCGATCGACGATACGTTCTCGTTTGCATATGATCCCAAAATTAAGGCAGCGATTGATGTACGTCCCTTTCAGTATTGATTATCCTTATTGGGTGGATGATCCACATTTTGATATTGATATGCATATCCAGCATATTTCATTACCCAAACCCGGCAACTGGAAAACCTTGCGAAAGATAGCTTCTCAAATATTTAGCGAGCCATTGGATCAGTCGCGTCCATTATGGTCTTTCACCTTTGTCGAAGGGCTGGATAATATTCCTCAGGTACCCAAAGGCTCTATTGCTGTTATTTCTAAAATCCATCATGTGGCTATTGATGGTGTCGGAGGTGCAGGAGTCCTTGGTTTGATTTTTGATTTTACCCCGGAAGCCTTACCAATACCGGAACCCAAGCCATACAGACCCAAACCACTACCGAACGAATTGGCGATGGTGCTTAAAAGCACTTTAAGTTTTGTAGAAAAACCGCTCAAATTCCCCAAGCTTATCAGCGAAGCAGTATCCGCAACTTTTAAAGCCGGGATATTGACCAGGGTTAAAAAAATAGATTTGCCAACAGCACCTTTTACTGCTCCGGCTACCCCTCTTAACGGCATCATCTCTCCCCGGCGCAAATGGAATACAGCGATTTTATCATTGGATAGAATTAAGGCTTTGAAGAATATCATGCAGACGACGATGAATGATGTAATGCTGGCCATTTGTGCAGGAGCATTAAGAAAATATCTGCTCGAAAAAGATAAGCTTCCGATCAAACCACTTGTCGCTATGGTTCCTATTTCTACCAGAACTAAAAACGATGAGGATCAGGAAGGGAATAATATTTCTTCTATGCTCATTCAACTGGCTACCAATATTGAAGACCCGATTGCTCGTCTGGAAGCTATCCATGAAAATACAGTCAGCGGGAAATCTTATCAGGATGCTATCGGTGCAAAGACATTGGCTAATATGGCAGAAGCCGTTCCCTTTGGAATAGCAAACCAGGCAGCCCGTTTATATTCTCGTTTTCATATTTCGGAATTGCATAATCCGGTTTTTAATGTGACCATCACGAATGTTCCCGGCCCTCCGATACCCTTGTACCTCAACGGTCACAAATTGCTTACCATCATGGGTATGGCTCCCATTATCGACGGTATGGGGCTTATTATTACGATCTTTAGCTATGATGGCCATGTGACGATGAGTGCTACTTCCGATGCTAATTCAATGCCTGACATTGACACTTTTACCAAATACCTCCTTGATTCTGCGAACGAACTCGAAGCGGCTGCTTTAAAAGTAAAGGACAAAAAAGTCCGTGCAAAAAAAGTGGTCAGCAAGCCATCTTCAGATGCACTCTTCGCTCATTTCAAAAAACATTTAAAACTCAGCGCACAATATATCAAACCGAATAATGGCTTGTTCCAGTTCAATGTAACTGGCGATACCCCTACCGAATGGAAAATTGATCTGAATAAATCTCCGGGCGAAGTGCGGAGAGGTAAGGCCAAAGATCCCGAAGTGACGTTTACTATTGATGATAAGCATTTGCTTAGGGTCGGCCAGGGTAAACTTAATTTACAAACTGCGTTTATCCAGGGGCGATTGAAGATTGAGGGGGATTCTGCTAAGGCTATGAAGCTGGGGGCGATCTTGTCGAAGCTGCCTAAAATGGCTTGATAGTTCCTCCTGCGTCGGGAAGTGATAGTTCTTCGACTCGTTTCACTCGCTCAGAAGGACAGTTTCCCTGCGGTCGAAAGTGTTCATCGGTGGTGGGAATATTGGAGGTTCGGGTCTTTTCTTTGGCCAGAAAGGGCCAAGGTTCAATATTATTCATTAGTGAAATCAAGGTAGGAAGCTATCGAGAGGACAAGTCTCCCTTTCGTACCCTTTCAACCATTCTCAAACAAAAAAGCCTAACCACATATGCAGCTAAGCTTTTTAAAATTTATTCTAAATAATGGTTTGAATTCTTTTATGATTTAGAGAATAATCTATCTCCTGTCTCTTCGCATCGCATCCATTCCGGTATAGCGTCTCCGTCTTCTGAAATCATTTCAATGCTCCCGTCATCAAAAGCATTAAATTTCCAGATATGTACTTGTCCTTTTCCGCTGATATAAGACCCGAATCTAAGCACGTACTGTACTTCCCATCCATTGCTGATTCGTTCTATATTGATGTCATTACCTCCGATCTCCGGTATACCAAGATCAATAGAGCTTACCCCCTCAATATTATAAAACTCATTGGCTAATGCTGCCATATTTAAGGGTTCTTTTGATCTGATAGTCAGCGCATCTTTGGTATCATTCCATTGAATATGCTTTTCAATAATCAAATCATAATCATCCATAAGATCATTAATATCATTATTATCAGTTTCGCTGATACCTTCTCTGAGTGGTGCTGCCCATTCTATATCCCGGTCAAAAATAATAACCAAGTGATCAATAGAAGGATTAGGAAAAGTATGAACATTGCATTCTGCAATTGATTTTGCCACCTCATTACCAACATAAATGTTGGTCAACATATCATATATATTCTCAATATTATCTCTTGGAATGACAATATTCAAATATCTTAAGTCTTCTTTCTTTGATTCCATCCGTAAGGCTAATCTCGCTGCATCTCTTTTAAACTTACGCG
>JBLHJZ010000285.1:0-6604 GCA_047619515.1 Saprospiraceae bacterium
TTTCCACTCTCCTTCTCCATATACTTTTAAGCCCGTTGAATCAATTACTATATAGATTGGAGCTTTTGATTTTGGCACTTCTATATCCACCTCTAAACCTTCTGCCCCTCGGCATATTTGCGTATAATAAGGGATTTCTATATCAAATCCCATCAGTTTTATAATTGACCCTGCAAAGCCTTCTAATTGACGGTAAGGCAGCTTAAGTACCGCTTTTAGGCCTAGCAGACATACTATTCATTCGGCCGAATATACATATTGGGCACCTCGTTGATCCGGACCATCGTAATACCAGGAATTAACAGCTGCTTCATCTATCCATATTGTAATATCGCCCCGACCTACCAAAGCCTTATTGTAAGACGGCCAATTTGTTACTTTGTATTTATGTTTTTGCTTTGTTTCTTTTTTTTCATCTGATTTCGATGCTATCTTTGTCATAGGTCAAGGTTTGTACGTTTTGTTTGTTGTAACTCAAAAATACAAAACCTGGACTATCTTTTTACTTTGACCCATGCAACAACGAAATTTCGTAAACCAAAACCCCAACCCCAACCCCAACCATGAAAAACATGCTACTATTGATGCTAACCTTAATCTCTATCCACTGCCATCGAAATACCAGTTTGGTTAAAATCGACCAATTAGTCGGGAAATGGTTAGTGACGCAGACAGATAATGAATACATCATCCAAATCGGTAATGATTCCATGATGAGGATGTATACTTACGATATAGGGTTTGAGAACAAGTGGGCAATCCAATCATTGACAAACGATAGAATAATATTGAATCAAACAATTGATAAAAATACACCCGTACATAATATACCAGTATCTGGATTCCATATGCTCAAGGAATCTGATCAGGTATCAGTGATTAATTTAAAGTATAAAATTGATGGTGATTGGCTTACCTTAATTAATGAGACAACTAGCGAAATTACAAAAGCATTAAGTTGTAAAAGCGGGAAATGCGATGACCAAAAAGATTTTTTCAAAAGCGAGGGGGTAGTTATTGATTTGCCATTTCTCAAAGATGAAAAAGGAAATATCAATAAATATGCCCCAGAGAATGGGGATGTTAATATATTAGTCGGTAAACCTAAAGGAAGATATCTCCAATTCCATGGGGAAGAATTTAAAATATGGAGCGAAGATAAGTTCAATGATTTAAAGGATTTTGAATTTATAGTACTAAAATCAAAACCCGAAATAGCAAATCCAAATTGCGAAGCAAGGTTGATATTTTTTATGGATGGCCAAGCGGGAATGAGTTTAGTGGAAAGCTTAATAACAAAATCAAAAGCAATAGGTGTTCAGGAGCTCTACTTTAGCGTAAAAACAGATCAGGATGTTTCCTTGAATTTTCAACTCTATTTGAGGAAGTTTACTACAAATGATATCCTGATCAATGATCCCTCTGTAGACTATAAATCGTGGATAAATTGAAAAGGATTTCTAACTATATTGCGGAAACGCTTAAATCATTTTGTGAATCTAATCAAAATAACTGATATTTATGGTAGTATTTAGTCTTTATAAGTTACTAGGATAGAGATTAAGTGGCTGATAATCAATAAAGTAAGAAAATTATGACCTATCATATAAATGTCAATAAGACAAATATTAAGTAGTTCCTAAAAATAGTCCAATTATTAAGGAGTTTAGGAGTAATCGAATCAATCCATTCGTCAAAAGATTTAATTCAAGAGGGTGACCAGTTAGAAGAAGAAACACTTTTAAATATTCTTAACAATTCGAAGGAAGAGATTAAAGATGGAAAGTCATTCACAATGGATGAAGTTAAAGAGCAAATTAAAAGTTGGAAGAAAAGATGAAAATAATTTGGTCATTTTCAGCATTAGAAATGGTAGCAGAAATACATGAGTACATAAGTGAAGAAAGTGTGAGTACATAAGTGAAGAAAGTGAAGATTTGGCTGATAAGTATATTGATGATTTATATGACTCTGTAAAGAAATTAGAAGATTTTCCAGTGTCTTGTGCTCCTTGCAAAAATGAAAAATTACGAGAAAAAGGTTATAGATGTTGTAGTTTTAAAAGTCATATAATAATTTATAACTTTCAAATTGAGGAAGTTAATATTTTAGTAGTTATCCATTCTAAAAGAAATCTATCAAGCATAGAAGTTGTCTAACCCACCATGTCATCGTATCCTTTGTTCATCAGGAAAGGTTCGCTCCCAATCCAATAAATCCACTATACTTAGCCCAGTTCACATCAGTCGAAAACTTCTACCCTCGTACTTTGTTTGCTTTGGGAATCTCCTATTAAAGAGATTAATTTATGCCAAAAACAGACTTTTCACAAAAGGTATCCACCCGGACGATAAAATGAGTTGTAAAATGCCTACTTTTGCAGGAAATTTTAAAATAATAGCTAATACTTAATAGAAAATGGCAGATTCACCAGAAAGAATAAATTGTTTGATAATCGGTTCAGGGCCTGCGGGTTATACGGCAGCAATATATGCTTCCAGAGCAAACCTTGCTCCTGTATTGTATACCGGCCCTGAAATGGGCGGCCAGTTGATGATAACTACTGATGTAGAAAATTACCCTGGATACCCGGATGGCATCATGGGCCCACAGATGATGGAAGATTTTAAAAAGCAGGCCGAGCGTTTTGGGACTCAGATTCGTATGGAAATGATTACTAAAGTTGATCTAACCGGCCCGGTACATAAAGCCTGGACAGAATCCGGTCATGAAATCCATACCGATACAGTGATTATTTCTACGGGTGCCAGCGCTAAGTGGCTGGGCCTGGAAAATGAAGGTAGACTTGCCCGCAACGGAGGAGGAGTTTCCGCTTGTGCGGTTTGTGATGGTTTCTTCTTTAGGGGAATGGAAGTCGCAGTAGTGGGAGCAGGGGATACGGCAGCAGAAGAAGCGCATTATTTGTCCAAGCTTTGCCCGACGGTACACCTCCTGGTACGAAGAGATGAGATGAGAGCTTCTAAAATTATGCAGGAAAGGGTCATGAAGACGGAAAATATTAAAATCTACTGGAATACCGAAACAGTAGACGTTATCGGGGAAAATGAAGTGGAAGCAGTTCGTGTTGTGAATAATAAAACCGGTGAAAAAAAGGATATTCCAGTCAAAGGATTCTTTGTAGCCATTGGTCACAAGCCTAATACTGATATTTTCAAAGACTGGCTGGACATGGATGAGACGGGTTATATCATTACAAAAGCGGATAGGGCTAAAACAAATATCGAAGGCGTCTTTGCCAGCGGTGATGCACAGGATCACGTCTATCGCCAGGCGGTGACAGCAGCGGGTACGGGATGTATGGCTGCTCTGGATGCGGAGCGTTATTTGGCGGAGAAGGGATTGGTGTAGGGGAGATTCGGAATTGGGTTTTCGGTGTTCGGTGTTCGGGCAAACCGAAAACCCAATACCGAAAATGGAAGACCTATTTTTTTTATTCTTTTTCCATTCTTTTTTTATCTTTGTAGTTCAACCTAACCAATCAATTAAACTTATGTTTAACCTTTGCCAAATAGTCAGACTATATTTCAGTTAAACTAAAAGAATTAAAATATGACATCCATTGCAACTAAATTCCGACCCGGTGTTCTCTGGGGCGAAGAAGTTACCGAACTTTTCAATTATGCCAACGAGCACAACTTTGCAATTCCTGCTGTAAATGTGATAGGCACCAACTCTGTAAATGCGGTTTTGGAAACGGCAAGAGCGGTGAACTCACCGGTGATTATCCAGTTTTCAAATGGAGGGGCTGCCTTCTTTGCTGGTAAAGGACTTTCTAATGAAAATCAACAAGCTGCTATCCTCGGTGGTGTATCCGGAGCGATGCATGTACATGCGATGGCCAAAGCTTATGGCGTGACGGTGGTACTCCATACGGATCACTGTGCTAAAAAATTATTGCCTTGGATTGATGGTCTTTTGGATGCAGGGGAGCGTTTCTTTGAATCCCGGGGATATCCTTTATACTCTTCTCACATGTTGGATTTATCAGAAGAGCCAATCGAAGAAAATATTGAAGTTTGCGCTAAGTATTTCGAGCGTATGAATAAAATCGGAATGACTATCGAGATTGAATTAGGAGTGACCGGAGGGGAAGAAGATGGCGTAGATAATACGGAAGTTGATAGCTCCCGGCTCTATACGCAGCCAGATGAAGTGGCCTATGCCTATGAGTCTTTGAGTAAGATCAGTAACCGTTTTACAATAGCTGCTGCCTTTGGTAATGTACATGGAGTATATAAGCCTGGAAATGTAGAATTGCGACCGATTATCTTGAAAAACTCTCAGGAGTTTGTAAAAGAAAAATTTAATACAGCAGATAATCCTATCAATTTTGTATTTCATGGAGGTTCAGGATCTTCCCGAGACGACATCCGGGAAGCCATCGAATACGGTGCGATCAAAATGAATATTGATACCGATATGCAATGGGCTTACTGGGATGGGGTAAGAGAATATTATGAAGGCAAAAAGGATTTTTTACAAGCGCAGATTGGTAATCCTACCGGAGCAGATTCGCCTAATAAAAAATATTATGATCCTAGAGCTTGGTTGAGAGCTGGTGAAGGAGCTTTTGTCGATAGATTGAAAGTTGCTTTCGAGGATTTGAATTGTTTAAATAAAAACTAATTTATATTTGTCCTTTCTGCGATTCTCCTTTTCTCTCTGCGGTTTTATTGAATTAATCGCGTAGAAAAAGAGGATCGCAGCGGGATAATATATAGAATTTTATCAATATTATACCTGTCTCTGGTCAATTCCTATTTCAGTACAACCGTATTTAGCTTCTTCGCCAATTCATCCCGCATGTTGATCAGCTTCTGCTGAATTTTAAGGAGTTTCATCATCTTTGAACTGTCTTCCTCACTATTGATTTCCTTTAACTTCTGCTGATTTTTACCGCACATGGAGATAATCTTCTTAAACTTAAAACGGTAAAGCGCATTGATGCTATCCAGCATAAAATTATCCTCCGGATTAGGCTGGGTCGTCAAAATGATCTCCCATTTGGCTTTCCAGTTTTCACTATATTCAAAAGGGGAGTGGATAAGGTCTACGGCAAGAGACTGGATTTTTGGATCGGCATGATCTGTAAAATATTTTTCGCTTAAAGGAAGCTTGTCGATTAATCGCTGTCGACATTCTTTGGCTATCGCTTCGTACGCTTTATTATCAAAATCATCAATCACATCCTCAATATTTTTAAGGATATACGCTGCTACCGTAATCGTATTTTCTTCATCGAAGTACTTTCCTCCACCAGCGATCAAAATACGAATGATATCCTTTTCCTGAAACTCAAGATCTGAAACACGCTGACTTTGCTGTTTTTGAGCAATTTTTCCAATGCCACTCTCCGGAGAAGGTTCAAGACTCATGAGCTCTTCCGTAAGCCGCTGTGCTGTCTTTGGAGAGTTGACTTGGTCTTGTTGTCGTTTTTTTGAAAGTAATTTACCGACTATTTTATTAATCTCATCGATCAGAATAGATTCGTCGATTTCAAATTTCCGGGAACATTCTTTGGTATAAACAGATCGCTTGAGAGGATCCGGGATTTTTGCAATACTTCCTACAATATCTTTGATCAGCGCCGTCTTCTTGACCGGATCATTCTTCGTCTCCGCCAATAAAAGATCCGTTTTAAAAAGGATAAAATCCTGGGCTTTTTCTTTTATAAAAGTTTTAAAATCACCAGCACCAACCTTTTGAAGATAGGAATCCGGGTCTTCTCCTTCGGGGAGTAAAACCACTTTGACATTCATATCCTGCTCTAATACTAAATCCAAACCACGTAAAGCAGCATTGATACCAGCAGGATCACCATCATATAGAATCTTGATGTTTGGCGTATACCGCTTGATTAGCCGTATTTGACCCTCTGTTAAGGAGGTGCCGGAAGAAGCGACTACATTTTCCACACCAGCCTGATGCAGAGAAATGACATCGGTGTACCCTTCCACAATAATACACTCGTCCTCCTGGCGGATTGCTTTTTTTGCAAAATAAGCGCCATAAAGGACTTTGTTTTTTATATAAATCTCCGTCTCCGGAGAATTGATGTATTTCGGGATCCTCTTTTCACTGGATAAAGTACGACCTGCAAAGGCGATGACTTTTCCGGAGACATTATGAATGGTAAACATGACCCGATCGCGAAAGAAATCAGAGTCGAATTTTGACGTAAGCCCAAGTTTTCTTAATAATTCTATACTATAGCCATCATTGATAGCCTGGAGCGTAAAAGCATCCTTTTGTTTTAAGGCAATACCCAGCCCGAATTTTCTGATCGTCTCTTCCCGAAAGCCCCGCTCCTTGAAATAGGAGAGTCCCACACTTTTTCCAAGATCTGTATTGAAAAGATTATTATTATAAAACTCCTTTGCGTAATCGGTGATGATAGTGAGACTGTCAAGATGTTTTCTTTCCTCGATGTTTTCTTTAGAGGTCTGCGTCTCCTCGAGTTCGATGCTATATTTCTTTGCTAAAAACCGTAATGCTTCCGGAAAACTGAAAGCCTCTTGCTCCATGACAAACTGAACCGCATTTCCAGCTTTTCCACAACCGAAGCATTTATAGATATTCTTTC
>JBLHJZ010000286.1:0-6579 GCA_047619515.1 Saprospiraceae bacterium
TCATCTACTACGACAGACATCATCGGCCCATGCCAGGGATTGGAAATCTCCTCATAAGTGGCCGCTACCGGTACCGTCGGATGCAGGTAAAGATTGTTACCGATCTGTTTGTGCCGGAGTCCGCTTCGCCGCAGGATAGCAGGGCTATGAATACTCCCGGCGGCGATGATTACCCGTTTGGCCCGGATCGTCGCTTTTATCTCCTGCCCGTTCATCAGGGAAGAAATTTCAAGCCCTTCTGCCATTCCCTTTTTATGAATTACTTTGGTGACCCCGGTATTAAATAAAATCCGGGCGCCTTTGTTTACGGCATCCTGCAAGAAGGTTTTTACGGAACCCTGCTTAGTACCATAAGCATCACCAAGTGGAGAGAAACCCTGAGACTTCCAAAACAGCTCCTCAGAAAGGCCATCCGGTTTCCGAATGTTTTGGGAGATCAGATTCGCTTTCCAACCCAGTTCTTTGGCGCCGGATAGCAAGGTCTCATTTTGCGGATTATGTTTTGAAAAGACAGTTGAAATATGATTTCTTTGTTCTATAAAGGTAAAACCTTTTTGATAATCCGGGGTCAAAAAATGCGGATTATCATGCTCTTTTGCCCATTCCTCCAGGATATAATCCGGTGTCCGGAAAGCTCCTGCCCAATTCACCGTTGTACCGCCACCGAGGCAACTTCCCGCCAAAACAGACACGCCGCCATCCACGGAAGTAAGTAAGCCCCGACCCTCGTATAGCTTATTATACATATCGACCTCCTGCTGGTTGAAATCCCCTTCCCGGAAATAGGGGCCCTTTTCGACTATGATCACTTTATATCCGGCTTCCGCCAAAACAGCAGCCGTGACGGCTCCTCCTGCTCCGCTACCGGCCACCACCACATCACATTCGAGGATTTCGTTGTTTTGAAAAGTCAAAATACCTTTAGCCAATGTATCCTCTGATGCTTCGACCCCCGGCATTTTCTGATACTTCAGGGCTTGCCAATTGGGGTTCTCCCCATTATCCGTATCGCTAAAAAAGACGAAGCCACATAATTTCTTTAAGGTGTTATAGCCTTTTCGGATATCATTAAAACGACTTCGCGACCATTTTTGGAACATTGCTTCGATCTGCTCTTTTGATAATAGATGAGCTGGCTTCAGCGGTCCGCGCCAGGTAATACCCAGGGCCCGACTCGACAAGAGGCCTAAAAGCTGTTGAAACTCTTTTTGTTCGCGAAGGGAGAGATGAGACACCTGGTCGACCATACGTTCTGCTACCTTGAAATCACTGGCCTTCCGCTGCCAATAATCATCCCCAGCGATAGCAGGGATCAGCGTATCGCAAACTGCCCGGAGGGCTTTTAGCTGTTTTTCCGTCACTTTCATTCCCTAAATCTAAGCAAATGAAAATATTTATCGAACTTCTTTTCAAAAGAATTTGTAGGTATCAAAGAGATATGTACTTTTGCAAAAAGAAATGAGGTATTCTTAATTCCTCATTCCTAATGCTACATTAAATAAAGGCTCCGTAGTTCAACTGGATAGAATTTCAGATTTCGGCTCTGAAGGTTGGAGGTTCGAACCCTCCCGGGGTCACAGAAACCCCTCGTAATTGACTGATTGCGAGGGGTTTATTATTTTTGGGACGAATATTTCCCGAACATTTTGTGACTTATATGTCTATCCCTTAATTTCTTCATAATACATTTATTTAGATCGCTAATCATTAGTCATTCAAGACTTTTAAAAAGTACGTAAAGAATAAAGGGGAAACATTTGTTATGCAAACGATTTGTTTGACTAGTGCCTTCGGCATTAAGTAGATGATAATTTTAATAAAATTAGTAACTTAACGCAACTTAATACTCTTGTAGTTCTATAAATGGGATTACTTCCATAAGCATTTGGGAAATATGTTGAACGATTTTCTATTTGTTATACTAAAGTTTAAATCAACACTTGAGAGCACACAAACCTAACATAGTGAGAGATTCAACAAACGCGCAACAAGAGGTAGAATTGGAACTACCCGATATCAACAAAAGCCTGTTGATTGCTGCTTTTACCGGGGTAGTCACCTACAATTCCAATTATTCCTCCTCCTTTAATGCATATATAGAAAATCCTGCTGCTGCTGCTTTTCACAAGTTGCAACATGACTTATTAGATGTTTACCCAGCTATTCTTAATGTACAAATTCGTGACCTTTTTACATCTGAAGGGAAAAGAAAAGGGCGTTTTAGATTACGTCAGTTAGGAGAAGTTTATCGTACGCTAACGCAACTTTTGAGTGCTGTGGCATTAGCTGACCTTTGGGATATTGCTATGGAGGAAGACAGGCAAGGAGTCTTTAAAATTTCCACCAAGCAGCGTAAAGCAATAAAGCAATATACCCATAGCGAGACTAGAGAAGAGGGTACCATTGATCATTTTCAACTTCTTCGTAGCATTTGTTCCATTTTTGTCAAAAACAATGCTCCTCTATATATGACAGAACTGTTGAATCTAGACAAGAAATTGAGAAGTGCCACTAAGACGTATAAAGCTTATCAATTCTTCGAAGTCGATTTTTGTCCTCGATTTCAAAAAGAGAACATCCTCGATAAAGAGGTAGTAGCATTATGCCAAACTGCAGAGGAGCAATTGGGACTACTACTTCAGGCTACTGCTTTTTTGGCAAATTATGAGATCATCAGAGTGAAAGACATTAGCGTTAATTATCCTAGTCGACGAGGAGTGCCAGCCTTTGTGCATCAGAAAGCACATATCAGCGGTCGGGAATATCCTACTATCGACCATGAACCTATCTCATACAATAACACGATCAACAACCACTCTGTCTTTCTTACACGCAATGCTAAAGCGGATGGACAGGCACTGAATTTATCTCCTTTTGTCATCGATCAAAATGCTTTTAAAGGCAAGAAGCATTACCTTCCTAAAGTTTACTTTTTTGAAGGTATTGACAAAGAAGGTCAAGTGCACTATAATCACGTTGATACTCAATCACTCAATTTTATATTGACTAACGAAAGCACTTTAGCTAAGCATGCATATCTAAAGCAACTACCAAATAGCATCCGGACATTTTGCCAGGATATTGGTGGATAAGATCTTTGTATGACGCAAAAAACTACTTATTGATACTAGTATTCGTTTATTGGACACCGCAAAAAAAATCGTTTTTATGAACATCAGTATTTATGCATTGGCGGGACAATTAAGTTCCAAAGAAGTATATTTTTCGATTAGCGATAGCAAAAACGGAAAGTCTATATTTAGCCTGCTTTATCAAAACGAGGAGGCTTGCCTACTTGCTATTCGCCAGACCATTCTCTCGTTGCGAGTGCTGGATAAGGACCAACAAGACAATTCTATTCATAAAACAGAAGGTGGATTTGAAATTCATCTTATGGTCGAAGATGCTACTCCTTTTATGGGACACACGATCTTTACTGACAAAGGCAAGGCCACAGCCTTTTTAACGACCCTTCAAAAAGGCAGTAAGGCAGGCCTATTTCCCATTAACCGTTTTGAACTAAAGTTGGAAAATGATAAAAATAAATGGTCAAAAAAGGCTAGTGATGAAAATGCAGAAAAATCGATTTTTTCATCCATCAAAGGAATCACCCTTTCATCCTCAACGCTTGCCGATGATACCGTTCATTCCTTTTCCTTAAGTGATAATAATGGGCAAACGATTCTATCCGGTCCAAAATTCCTCTCTTCAAGCAAACGTGACGAAGAATTATGTACCGCTTTACGCAGCCTTCTTATACCCGATTGTTTTAAGGAAAAAGAAAGTGAAGGACTTCACTTCTTTAGCCTAGTGTCTACTCATGGTTCAGAACTTGGAGACGGTCTAAAATTGACTAACGTAGGCGATTTAAAAAAAGAAATCCAGAAGATACAAAATCTGGTTAGAGCCTGGGCAATCGCTTGCTTACCAGAATACAGTTGGAGAGTAACCAAGTCGTCGACCCTTAATTTATCACAGGAAAAGGGCTCTGCTGCATTAGTGGCTGCTGCTACAAGTATGCCAGCCATCACCCAATTGGCCACCCAACCTTACGTTCCTATCTTTAATCTATTACGGCCCTATGGAAAAGCTGATATCAATCGCTTTTTTGGCCGCGAAACAGAAACTGAAGATCTTTATGAACAGACATTCGATACACGTCTCTTGGTCGTATATGGCGAACGATCTGTGGGTAAAACTAGCTTAGTTCAGTGTGGTTTAGCCAATCGCCTTCAAGTAGAGAAGTGGCATGATCTTTACCTGCGTCGAAGGTTGAATATTAATAGTTCTTTAATAAGCACATTACATGAAACAGCTATTAAGCTTGACTGTCAAGGGGTATCTAAGGATACGGACCCTATGGATGTCCTTCGTGCCATTTATCTGCAAACATTCCAACCTGTTTTGCTGGTATTTGACCAACTGGAAGAATTATTTACCCTTCCCTATAGTATTGAGGAACAGCAAGAGTTCTTTCTTTTTCTTCAAGAACTTCTTCAAGATACTTCCTTTCCTGCTAAGGTCATTCTAATTATCCGTGATGAGTACCTCGCCAAGCTCGCTGATTACGAAACGATCGTACCTACGCTACTAGAACACCGCTTTCATTTAAAGCATTTATCTTCCACTGCATTAAAAGTAGTCGTGAATGGGTTACTGGGACAATTGGTTTCCTCAGGAATAATAAGAATAGAAAATCCTGATTTGGTTACCCAAAAGATTCAGGAAAATCTAGCAGGAGACAAACCCAGCGTTGGCTTAGCCTGTACACAAGTTTATTTGCATCAGGCTCATCAATTGACCTGTAGCAGTACGACAGACGGACTCCCGGTTTTCAGTCCCGACTTAATAGATAAGGTCGGCAAGCCCGAAGTGGCCATACGTTCATACGTTGAAGACAAAATAGCATCATTAGAGAAAGATCTTCCTAGAGATCAAGGACCTATATTGAAAAAAGAGCAAGCTCAGGAAATTGAAGACCTCACACAGATGCAAAACGCTTGTGGCTGCCCAGAAACCGAAGCCAGAAGTATGTGGCTGGCAAAGTGGTATGAGCGAGGGCAGCGGAATAAGCAATTGGTTTGGTTCTTACGTCTCTGTATTTTAGGACTCCTTATTAGCGCTATTGCATTGGGTGTAACTTATTGTTCCTTAGCAAAACAAGAACCTTGTCTGTTAGCTCAGGAAGCCGACAATTGCGAGGCTCGAATCAATTATCTATGCCATAATGGAACCAACAGCGATTGTGCCGACAATATGGTCAATCTACTCGACCAAGAAGATTGTCCAGTTTGGATAGACTATAAGACCGCTTTGCTCGCCAACTCTTGTGAAAGCTACCGTGGTTATGTAGACAAATACAGAGCACAAGGCGTTTGCCTGGATAAATTTTATCAAATCCTTGTTGACCGCAATTGCCCTACTGCTACAGATACGATAATAAACGTCATTATCGATACTGTTTATCAAAAAGTGGTCAGCGATGTTAAACCTACGAATTATGAAAAGATTCCGGCGAAAAAACAAAGTAATGAATGTATCGAAAAATTTGAAAAAGCTACTTTAAAGCTAGGTCCTCTATTTATGATGACCTCAGATCTCAACGAGGGTACGCGTTACGACTGGTTAGGTGCATTGGCAGCCTGTAAACAGTTGGGGCCCAATTGGCGGTTACCTTGCGCAGGCGAAATTGACTTTATTCTAGACAAGCATTATTCAAACGATGCCGCATCCGCTTATCAATACCTAACTAGCGGCCCATGTCCAATCTTTACAGGCGAAAATGCTTCAGTATCTGGAAGTTTTTGGACTGCCACAGAAGCTAATGATGACGATGCTTGGTCCATTCTCTTTGATACAAAGGATGATAAAGTACGCATGATTACCGGCACAGATAAAAAGACCACTATGCCTTGTCGCTGTGTGTATCGGGATCTATCAGTAGCATCTAAAATGCCTGAATGTTTGGAGAAACAGATTAATCGATCAAATTAGTAGTGGGAATAAATCCATGGGCAAGCCCACCTACCTTAAGGCATATTCAAGAATTGCCGGGGCAGGGCTCGTCCAAAACGACCGAGGTCTATAGCCATGTCTTAAAGGTAATAACATTAGGGCAGGATATGAAGCGTGATGGGACGTAACTAGTCAGAAGCATCTATCGAGCGAATAAGTTTAGAGAAAAGACAGAGCACCTACATCAGTTTCAGGATGATTTTGAACTACTGAAATTTGAAATACGCCTTTGTAATGACTTACAGATCATTAGTACTAAACGATACAGCAATTTGATTGTACTTACGGAAAGTATAGGAAAGCAAGTCACCGGATGGCGGCAGTATGCCGAAAATAAGGAAAGCCAGAACAGTTGATGGTACGCTATCGGCTGGCAACCATAACTATACCGCAGGAAAATAAAATCTGACTTCATGTTTAGACTACATAAAAGATACATGATGATGACTGCTTTTCTATTTTTGATTGAAGTAGGAATTGCAGTTTTTATACAGGACAGAATTATTCGACCTTACATCGGTGATTTACTAGTAGTGATTCTTATCTATTGTTTTATCAGAAGCT